>NZ_JBEOXI010000640.1:0-1898 GCF_040296465.1 Streptomyces sp. NPDC002130 | reverse complement strand
GTGGACGAGTACGCCGCTGGCCCCGGCGGCGATGACGAGCGTGACGTTCCGCTCGGTCGTAGTAGAGGTTGCCGGACTCGTCACGGTGTTGGGTGTGACGCTTCGGTGGGATGTTGCCGAGTTGTCGATAGAACGCCATGACGGGGCTCCTTCTGTGCTGTTCTGCCTGGCTCACCTCCACCAGATAGTAAATACATTAACTAAAATGATGTGATGGGCGCAACCCTCCAAGGGGGTTCGGGTCTATGTCAGTTACGTCCGCGTACGTCGAACTGGCTGCGGTTGGTGATCAGTTTGTCCAGGAGCATGACAAGGATGCGCTGTTCGGCCTCGCTCAGGACGCTGACCCAGGCGTGTTCGCGTTCGTTCTGCTCGCGAAACGCTTCGACCATGGCTTCTCGGCCTTTGTCGGTCAGGTACAGCTGGACTGAGCGTCCGTCGTTCTCGGTGGGACGGCGATCGATCAGCCCATCTGCCAGTAGCGACTTGGACAGATTGGAGACGGCGGCCCGGCTCATCCCGGTGAGTTCGGCGGCAGCCTTCGGCTCGATCGGACCGGCCAGCCAGGTGACGAACAACAGTCGGAACGACGACCATGACCAGCCGCGAGGGCGGTGGATCGACGACTCGAGATCGTAGGTGACCACGTTCGAGGCCCGATTGAGCGTCAAGAGCACCTCGGTGGCCAGCTGGTCGCGAAAGCCGTGTTCGGTGGCCAGTCGTTTGTTGGCCAGTTCGATGAACGACCAGAAGTTGAGCTCGCCGACGGTTGGTTGGTCATCGGTTGTTCGCTCATTCATGGCCTAACCCTAGCGTGGCTCACGGTTGATAAATGTGTGTACTAGATTGTGGATGTTCTCGCGAAACTCGGAAACCCGGCAATTCGCGGCCTCGTCCATGCCGGCCTCCTCGAAGCACGCCCGGGAGACGGAACCTACGTCTGCGCGAGCTCAGAACTCGAAATTGCACTTCAAAGACGTGCAGCGGCGGAGAACGTGCTCGAAATCTTCGAAGCCCGTGAAGCTTTGGAGCTCTACGCCGCCCGACTCGCAGCCGAACGAGCCCTGCCCGAAGACATCGACCGAATGACTCGGGCTTTGGATGGCCGAGACGCTGAGCCCGACGTCGCCAAATCCGTCGAGTACGACCTCGACTTCCACCTGGAGATGTTCGCAGCGAGCGGGAACCAACTGATCACGGACATCTACCGCAGTCTCGATCGCTCTGACACCATGAGCATCCCACAAGGTACCTTCGGCGGCGGGCTCGGGAACCTCCTGCGCGACAATTCCTTCGGGACCGGACAGTTCCGTAACCACCATGGCGCGCACAGAAAGCTCCTCTTCGGGACATCTGAAGTCTGGACCGGTAACCCGGTTTTCTCGACTTTAACCCGGTACACACGTCAGATCATCGTTCACTCCCGATGTGCAGACGGTCGAGACCGTCGAGAATCAGATCCAGACCGAAAGCGAATTCGGCGGCATAGCTGTATCCGGGCGCCAGGACATGCTCAGTGGTCAACTCGGCCAGGTGCGGATACTGACCGCTCTCGAACGACCCCATGATCGCGTTCGCCAGTTCCGTCGTTTCCTGCGCGGTTTCGAACGGCAGACTCACCTCTTGGAGCACAAAGCCGTAGATGTACGCATCCATGATCGAAAAGGCGTGCGCAGCAAGGGCAACCGGAAATTCTGCGGCGCGTAGTGTTCCGATGACGGCGTCGTGGTGGCGCAGGGTCGCGGGACCAGGCGTCGTTCGGGACTCCATCAACGGAGTTGCCCACGGGTGCCTCCCCAACACTTCCCTTGTCGATACCGCTCGCACGTGAAGTTCCGTGCGCCACGGGCGTCCCGGCGACTACCCCGAAGAGGGCGCGTTGCGCGGTGGACACATTC
>NZ_JBEOXI010000639.1:0-1908 GCF_040296465.1 Streptomyces sp. NPDC002130 | reverse complement strand
CTCGGCACCGCTTCGCGAGAGACGCCATGCTCATCGTGGACGGCACCCTGGTGCCCACCCGCGGCAACCGCCGATGCGCTCATCAGCCGAACGGTGATCCCCAGATGTCGCGCGTAGTGCCCCCTGATCGACTCCTTGCACAATAGCGATTTCTCGGGAGAACCAATGGATTTCCCTGCGTACATCGAATACACGAGGGACACAGTGTTGTGTTGAACGATTCGGCCGACGACGGATAGCCGAATGAACAATTCGTAGTCGTCGGCATAACGCTCGACGATCTCAGGTACGTCGAGAGCGATCGCCGCTTCGTAATCGGCACGCCGAACCAGCGCCGCTCCCGGTGGAAACGGACCATAACCTTGCGTCAACAGGGTTCGAGTATTGATCTCGGAGTACGACTGTTTGTTCAACCGACTACGCCCACGCGGGAGGCTCGCCATCACACGTCCAGCGACGACTGCGCAGTCCGCCTGCGCGGAGAGAATACGCAAGGACTCGTGAACGCCGGATGTGACCAGAAGATCATCCGCGTCCAGGAACACGATGTACGGTGCCGTGACAAGCGCGGCCCCCCGTCGTCTCGCAAGGTATGCACCCGCATTGGGCTGCGTCAGGACACGGATGTCGTGGGCGCGACATAGCGCGGCGGTACCGTCTGTGGATCCGTCGTCCACCACGATGACTTCCGAAGCGCCCGCATTGTGCGCGCTCTCGATTGACGCCATAAGTGTGGCTTCCGCGTTGAAAGCTGGTATGACAACTGCGAAGTTCGACTTCAATTCCGTTGTGGGTTCTGAAGATTCACCGGACACGAGGAGTCACCCCCGCTAGTACTCGTCTTTGGACACGATCAGTTTTTGCAAGAAGCGCAACTCCCAAGGACACTGCATAATCGAGCCGGTGCGACCTGAAGACTGTGACACCGGTCAGGGCGCGCGATCGCCGCATGTCCCGATAGTGATCCATCATGCCCCGCACCGAACCAGCACCGGCCGAATCGAAATCACAGAAGAACTCGGTCCACACCCGCGGTTCTGATCGGACTGCCATCTTCAACAGATACAGCTGATCGGCACTGAGCCCGAATTCGGTATCGTAACCGCCGATCTCAACATGCAGAGACTTCTCGATCACACATGCTTGATGGGGAATGATGTTTCCACCCAGGGAGAATCGGGACAGACTGAACGGGATCCGGCCACCGATTCCGATGGAACTTCCGGAGTCATGAATGTTGCTCAGCCCGTAACCCCACCGCCAAGAGACGTCCCCTCTTTGATACTCCCGAGAAACTCGTTCCAGAACGTCACCTGAATGGAATACGTCCGACGAGTGCATGAACCACAGCAATTCGCCACTCGCCAACTCTGCACCGATGTTCATTGCGTCATAACGACCGCTGTCGAGACCTGTGTTCCACACCAACGAATCACCCAGTGAATCAAGGTATTCCACAGTCCCATCGGTCGAGCCACCGTCGATCACGATGTGTTCGACTCCTCGTGCACTCTGAGTCCGGACACTCTCGATCGTGCGGACCAGCCCAGATAGATCGTTCCTGGTGATGGTAATGACGGTGACCGATGAGTTCATCGAGAAACCCCTCTCGCGAGTGCATAGGCGTCATTGAGTGCTGTCCGCGCACTCACGACGTCGACAGTTCGGTTGAAACTTTGTGTCTTGGCCTGAACTGCGGTCCGGTAGTCCAGGCAGTCGAAATAGTGTGTGACGGCCGTCGAAAGCGACTCGGCGGTATAGCCGGCGACTGGATAACCAAGCGAGACCATACTTTTGATATCTCGACTGATTACGGAGACACCTACAGCGGCAGCCTCCGCCGCGGATATCGGAGCGCCCTCCCAGGCTGCAGTATGGAGATACAGCGAACTGGCGCGCACTTCATCC
>NZ_JBEOXI010000638.1:0-1917 GCF_040296465.1 Streptomyces sp. NPDC002130 | reverse complement strand
ACAGCGAGATGCGCCGCACCCTGCGCTCGTCCGCCGGGCGGGCGGTGGTGTCCCGGTCCTCGGCGGAGGAGCACGAGGGCCTGGGACCGCTGCCCGTCGAACTGGCCGTGGCCTTCGGCGAACTGGGCCGTCATGCCGTGCCCGGTCCGCTGGCCGAGACGGCCGCCGCCGGCGCCCTGCTGGGCCGGCTCGGGGGCGACGCGGCGCGTGCCTGGCTGCCGCAGCTCGCGTCCGGCAAGGCCGTTGCGTCCCTGTGCGTCCTGTCGCCCGGGGGCAGCCCGTACGCGCTGGACGCCGACGCCGCCGACGCGGTGTTCGTCGTGGACGGCGACACCGTACGACTCGCGGCCTCGCACGGTCCGGTGCAGTCGTCGGCCGACCCGGCGCGGCGGCTGGCCCAGCCGCTGGGTGGAGCCGTGCTCGCGCAGGGACCCGAGGTGACAGCGGCCGCCGCGTACGCCGCCGATGTCGCGGCGCTGGTCACCGCCGCGCAGGCCCTCGGGCTGGGAAGGTCGCTGCTGGAACGCACGGTCGGGTACGTGCGGCAGCGCACCCAGTTCGGGGTGGCCGTCGGCTCGTTCCAGGCGGTCAAGCACCGCCTGGCGGACACCCTCATCGCCCTGGAGTTCGCCCAGCCGCTGGTCCACGCCGCCGCCCTGGCCCTGGCGGCGGACGATCCGGCAGCGGGCCGGGACGTCGCCGCCGCGAAGGTGTCGGCCTGCGAAGCAGCGTACGCGGCGGCGCGAACGGCCCTGCAACTCCACGGCGCTGTCGGCTACACCGAGGAACTGGACCTGTCCCTGTGGATCCGCAAGGCGCGCCCCTTGCGCACCGCCTGGGGTACTCCGGCCGCATGCCGAGCCCGGGTGCTGGGGGACGGACCGGTGGGATGAGGCCGTGGACGGAGGAGCAGCGCCGAACTGCGTCCGGCTGAACGGCCGTTCCCTCCCTCACACAAAGGCCGACAGCCTGCCGAGCGTGGCGTGTGCCTCTGCCATGATCCTGTCGACGAGTTCGGCGCAGGACGGCAGGTCGTCGATCAGCCCTCCGACCTGGCCGCAGGCCATCACCCCCAGGTCGGTGCGGCCGTCGACCATCGCGGCCTTGAGCAGCATCGGGGTGTTGGCGGCCAGGAGGACCTGACTCCAGGTCAGTTGCCTGCCGTGCTTCATGGCCAGACCGTCCCGCATCACGGAGGCCCAGCTCATGCCCGACTCCCGCTTGAAGGCGGAGGCGTGCCGCAGGGCACGCAGCAGGGAGGCCGTGCGGCCGGAGCGCTCCAGCGCGTCCACCAGGTCGGTGCGCAGCATCCGGTGGGGCAGGCCGTCCACCTTGGTGGTCAGGGTGACGTCCTGGACGCCGGCGGCGAGGTAGCGGGCCTTGACGGTGTCGGGGACGGTGCTGTCGGAGGTGAGCAGGAAGCGGGTGCCCATCGCGACACCGGCGGCGCCGTAGGCGAGGGCCGCGACCAGTCCGCGTCCGTCCCGGAAGCCGCCGGCGGCGATCACGGGGATGTCCACGGCGTCCACGACCTGCGGCAGCAGCACGGTGGTGGCGACGCTGCCGGTGTGGCCGCCGCCCTCGCCGCCCTGCACCAGCACGGCGTCGGCGCCCCAGGCCGCGACCTTCTCGGCATGCCGCCGGGCGCCCACGGAGGGGATGACGACGACTCCGGCGTCCTTCAGTCGGGCGATCAGTTCCGGCCTGGGCGCGAGCGCGAACGAGGCGACCTTCACGCCCTCGTCGAGGATGATCCGCACCCTCTCCCCCGCGTCCGAGGCGTCGGCCCGCAGGTTGACCCCGAAGGGCGCGTCGGTGCGGGACTTGACCTCGCGCACGGCCGAGCGGAGCTGTTCGGGGGTCATGGTGGCGGACGCGAGGATGCCCAGGGCTCCTGCCCGCCGTCTCGGCCGGCCG
>NZ_JBEOXI010000637.1:0-1919 GCF_040296465.1 Streptomyces sp. NPDC002130 | reverse complement strand
GTGCGGCGATGAACTGCCGGGGCGTGAACGGCGCGCGCGACGGGTCGGGGGTGACCTGGCGCGGCGGCGTCGTGAAGGCGGACAGGATTCCGGGAATCGCACTGGGATCGAACTTGGTGGCGACGTCGATCTGCTTGGCCTGCTCCGGTGAACCGGGCACCTCGAATTTGAGAGATCCCGTGTACATCGCTTCGAGCGGCGGGATGCCGCTGGGCACCGTGCCGGACACCGAATCGTCGTGGTTGCCGAACACGCAGTACCAAGGGGTGTTCAGGCCGGGGCTCGACACGGGAGTGAAAGCGGCACCGAAGAAGTCCGGGATCTCCGGGAAACCGGCCTTCTTGTACATGTCGAGCATCGGTGACTCGGGGTTCCAGTAGAGATCGGCACCCGAGTTCTGCACGCCCTCGTAGCGGTCCTTGGCACCGGTGTTGGCGACGACGGTACCGCCGTTGAGTGAGGTGAGGAACCAGTCGAGTTCGGCGAATTCCTTGTTGTCGGTGTTGTCGCCGGTGGTGACGACGGCATCGAAGGGGCGCGAGGTGTGCGGGCCACTCCCGATCGAATTGACGCGTCGGACAAGCGAAATCAACCCGTGCGCCGTCAAGGTCTCCTGGGGGCGGAACGCCGAGCCGGTGATCTGATGGACGTATTCGAAGCGCATGGGGGACTGGGCGTCGACGATGTGGACGTCGGTCAACTGCACGAGTGAGGCGAGCGCGGTGCGTCGGTCCTCGCGTCCCGACTTCGGCTCGGCCAACTCGCTGCGCACGATGTTCGCCCAACCGGGCCCGGCGGTGAGCTTGGTGTAGCCGCTGCTGCTGACGGGGGTGGACACGGACTCGAGAGTGGTGCCGGGACCGGACGTCGGAATGGTCGACGCGCCTGCGTATTGCAGGCCCCACGGCTTGCCAAGGCTGACCGCGCCGACGGCGCCGAGTCCGGCGAAGGTCAGAAAACTACGGCGATTGATGTTCGTCACGAAGTGAACAATAGGTGAACGTGGTGGACGGCTGTCCTGTTTCGCTCTGGACGAAGAGAAAAATGCGCCCAGTCCTTGAGGGTTGGCACTCTCACGTATAGAGTGCCAATTGGCGCTGATCGAGTTCCGGCACCCGCGACGACGGGACTGCAGTGACGCGCCGTAAACGGCATACCCAAACAGCTGTCCGAGGATCGCCTCGGACGCACATACCCCAAAGTGGAGGGCTCATCGTGGCGAGCGTCAACATCAAGCCGCTCGAGGACAAGATCCTCGTCCAGGCCAACGAGGCTGAAACGACGACGGCTTCCGGCCTGGTCATTCCTGACACAGCCAAGGAAAAGCCCCAGGAGGGCACCGTCGTTGCAGTCGGCGAAGGCCGCGTCAACGAGCAGGGCAACCGCATCCCGGTCGACGTCAAGGAGGGTGACACGGTCATCTACTCCAAGTACGGCGGAACCGAGATCAAGTACGCCGGCCAGGAATACCTGATCCTGTCGGCACGCGACGTGCTGGCTGTCGTCTCCAAGTAAGACACACGTGATCCGCCCCGGAGTCCACACAGGATCCCGGGGCGGAATGCGTTCACGCCCCGAAGATTCAGGAGCTGACAGAACAGATGTCCAAGCAAATTGCGTTCAACGAGACCGCACGCCGCGCTCTCGAAGCCGGAGTCGACAAGCTTGCCGACGCCGTCAAGGTGACCTTGGGCCCGCGTGGACGCCACGTCGTGCTCGCCAAGGCATTCGGCGGCCCCACCGTCACCAACGACGGTGTGAGCATCGCCCGTGAGATCGAGCTCGAAGATCCCTTCGAGAACCTCGGCGCACAGCTCGTCAAGAGTGTCGCCACCAAGACCAACGATGTTGCCGGCGACGGCACCACCACCGCGACCGTTCTGGCCCAGGCCATCGTCCGCGGCGGACTCAAGAACATC
>NZ_JBEOXI010000636.1:0-1921 GCF_040296465.1 Streptomyces sp. NPDC002130 | reverse complement strand
CAGACCAGGGCGAACATCCAGAGGGTGTACGTGGTGTCCAGGGCGGACACCGCGCTGTCGCTCTGGAGGAACGGCAGCTCGTACAATTCCACGTACATCGCCGACAATGACCGGAGCGCTTCTTCGTGTGAGTCAGCGGAATCGAGCACCGCTGCAGTAGCCAAGTCCAAGCGATCTGCGGCTCGATAGAATACGGCGCCGAGAAGCTCGGCCTTGCTGGGAAAGTAGCGGTACATACCGGAGGCGTTCAAGCCGGCGGCCGCAGCGATCTCTTCGATGCTGACGTCGTGATACCCGCGAGAGTCGAAGAGTCGCACGGCTTCCTGCAGCAGACGTTCGCGTTTGTTCGTGGTCACCGTTCTGGGCAACGAGGACTGCTCCAGGCGGCTCGCGGTGGTTGCGCCCTCGCCGTGACCTATCGCCAGACACGCGTCGAGCAGAACCTTCTCCATCGCTCGCTGGGGCAGCAACAGGTTATGGACGGTGATACTGCCGATGACGCTGAACATCGCTGCCACGACAAGGGTCTTTTCACGCGCCGTCATTGCCGGATCGGAGCGCGAAAGATTCCGGGTTACCCGGCGATTGACCGCGCTGGCTTGCGCTCGAACGGATTTCCGATCGTCGGCTTCGAGAAACCGGCTCTCCCACCGGTAGATTCCGGCCGTACGCCGATTGCGAATTGTGGTTCTTATCGCTGCAATTAGATCTTCGCGCAACCGCTGCGCGTCGGTCGCTGCAGGCGCAACCGAGACGACGTCCAGGGCACTGGCGAGCGCTTCGGTCAACTCCAACGCCGCGTGGCGGAACATCGCGTACTTGTTCGGAAAGTGCCGATAGAGCGCCGAACCCGAAATACCCACAGCCGACGCGATGTCATCGACACTGACAGCTGGATATCCGCGCTCACTGAACGCGATTGCCGCCGCTGCCGAGATCTGCGCCTTGCGATCCTTCGGGCGCCTCTTGACGGAATCGGACCTCGCCTGCCGAACAATCCCACTCGACGACTGCGCGTCGACGAACTGCTCGCTCGGGCTCACCGTCTACCCCACTCTCCAGCCTTCACGCTCGAAGTACCTCGATCCGCCTGTCCGGCAGACGAGAATCAGCATAAGCATGATTCCGAGGATTCACACACATTCTTCAGCACATTGCGTTTCTGCCGCCAGATAACAGCTGGTGAAACGTCGTTCGATCACGACATACAACTTCGCCCTGGCGCCAGCCGACGAGCCCCTCACTGAGAATTTCGGTTAACAAAACGTTGCCCGAAGCCGCCGACAATGGGTAGGGTCACCGCTCGAAGCTCAGTCCCTACGGCCGCGAAGCAATCCGCCTGACAGATTCGGAATATTCGTAAACATACACGGGGCGGTGGCATGAACGGCCCCCGATACTTCCACGTCAAAAGCAGAAATTCGATCAACACTGCAGACAAGTCGACGAGAATTTCGGTTCACATAATGCTTGCTTGGACACATATATGTGTGAGATGCTTCACAGGCAGTTCGCTCGACCGCCAGCGCTCGAACAGTTCGAACTCCGTGCCGAACACTGTTGATCTGCAAAGGAATTCAATTAGATGACGTACGAGCTGCCAGCCGCGAAGGGCCCGGTGCGAGACGTAGCGTTACAGGGGGGCTATCTGATCGGATTCTCGGTTCAGGCACTCTTCGGCCTGTTCACGGCAATCCTCCGCAGACGACTCTCGTTGCACGAGACGGTTACTCAGACCCTGTTCATCGGCCGCGTCAGCACCGGCCCATCGTTGCTTCTCATGATTCCGATCGGTGTCTTCATCGCCGTGTCGGTCGGCGAACTGGCAGGCAGGATCGGCGCTGGTGGCTATTCCGGGGCAGTCGTGGCTTTCATCATCGTCGGTCAAGCCGCGGCATTGGTGTGCGCATTGATGATGGCC
>NZ_JBEOXI010000635.1:0-1930 GCF_040296465.1 Streptomyces sp. NPDC002130 | reverse complement strand
GGCCTCGGCCGGGTAGACGTACTCGTCCATGAAGGCGAGGAGCTTGGCGCGCAGCTCTTCGGTGCGCGCGTCGAAAGCGAAGTCCATGTGGATCAACCTTGACGTGGGTGGATGATTTGGTGTGTCCGCATTGTGGTCACCGCCTTGGTGTCTTCGATGAGCCTTGTCCGGGTCGTGGTGAGCGATGGGCTGCCAAGATCGCCGATATGGTGGGGACCTGGTGGTTTCTGGCGGGCTTGGTGACGGTGATCGTCAGCTGGTTGGCGGTCAATTTTGTCCTGCGCCCGTTCGAGCCGCATCCGGCGACCATGCTCACAGGGCTCGGCGCCATTTTGGCGACGGTGGCTGCGTTGCAGGGGCCTTTGATCCTGCTGTCCCAGCGCCGGGCTGCGGCTCGTGATCGCGGCCGTGCTCGGGAGGCGTTGCGGGTTGCCACCAACACGGAGGCCGACCTGCACGCTATTCGTGGAGTGCTCGTACGTCTGGAAGTTCCCGTGGGCTCTGACAGTTCGATTTCGGTGTCCGATTCAGCGGCACAGTCAAGGAAAGGAACGCAATATGGCGACGACGCATGATTTGATCGTGATTGGTGCCGGGACCGGTAACTACCTGTTCACCCCGGAGTTCGATGGGCTGCGGAGGGCGATCGTGGAACCTTCGCGCTTCGGTGGTACGTGCCTCAATCGTGGTTGCATCCCGACGAAGATGTTCGTGGTGGCGGCCGATGCTGTCCGGTCGGCACAACGTGCTGGAAGGCTGGGAGTGCATGCGCGGGTCGAGTCGGTCGATTGGTCCGAGATCCGCGATCGGATCTTTGGGCGCATCGATCCACTGCACGCCCAAGCGGTGGATTATCGGCGTAAGAACGGCGTCGACGTGTACACCGATCAGGCCCGTTTCGTCGCCCCGGGACGGCTGCAGGTCGGGGAGGTGGAGCTCTCCGCTGAGAAGGTTGTGCTGGCAGCAGGCTCCCGGCCGATCGTGCCTGCCATCCGTGGCCTGGACGAGGTCGAATATCACACGTCGGACACCATCATGCGCATCGACAATCTGCCCTCGTCGTTGTTGATCATCGGCGGCGGCTTCATCGCTGCCGAGATGGGGCACGTGTTCTCCGCTTTCGGTGTCGAGGTCACCATCGTTCACCGCGGTCCGCGTTTGCTCAATGGTGAGGATCAACAGATCGCCGACAGGTTCACCGAGTTGGCTGTGCAGGAGATGACGGTGCATCTGGACGCGGAGGTGGTGCGCGTGGAGCCGAGTGCTTCGGGTGTGGTCGCTACTGTGGAGACCGCGCAGGGGCAGCGCGAGGTCTCCGCCGAGATGCTGCTGGTGGCAGCGGGCCGGCGACCCAACTCCGACCTTCTGGATCTGTCGGCCGCCGGTATCGAACTCGATGAGCATGGTCATGTGGTCACCGATGCGGCCGGGGCGACCACGGCGCCCGGTGTGTGGTCACTGGGCGATCTGGCGAATCATTTCCAGCTCAAGCACTTGGCCAACGCCGAAGCGCGCACGATGGTGCACAATCTTCTCCACGCGTACGATCCGAAGCCGCTGCCGACCGGTTTGGTGCCGCACGCGGTCTTTGCTGATCCCCAGGTCGCGAGTATCGGCGCGACCCAGCAACAGCTCGAGGAAGCTGGGATCGAGTACGTCGTCACTGTTCGGGCGTATGCCGACGCTGCCTACGGGTGGGCGCTCGAGGACACCACAGGTTTCGTGAAGCTGCTTGCCGATCCTCGTGGGCGGACGCTGCTGGGTGCGCACATCATCGGTCCGGATGCGGCGGTTCTGATTCAGCCGCTGATTCAGGCGATGATGACCGGTCAGACGGTTGATCAGATCTCCCGCGAGGTGATGTACATCCACCCGGCGCTCACGGAGGTCGTGGAGCAGGCGTTACTGCAGCTATGAGACATCCGCGGCC
>NZ_JBEOXI010000634.1:0-1934 GCF_040296465.1 Streptomyces sp. NPDC002130 | reverse complement strand
CGACGGCGGCGGTGTACAGGCCGTCGCCGAGTCGGGAGACGCCTTGGCCGACGAAGAGCAGCAGGAGGTTGCGGTCGCTGAGCAGTGCCATGCCGCAACTGTGGTTTGCGCCCGCCGACCCGCTGTGCCGTTGTGGGAACAGCTCCACGAAGTCCTCGTCGGCGAACAGCGGCCCGAGCGCCTCCCGGATCCGCATGCACAGACAGCCCTTGGGAAAGGCCAGCCGGGCCACCTCGGCGGTCTGGACCGGAACCTCGCCCGGGAGACGTGGACGCAGCGACATCTCGATCACCTCACGCTCGCGCCCCCACGCCGATCCGGCCATCATCCCGCCACCGCAAGGTCATTTTGGCGACCACCGCCGAATTCGCCAACGGTGTCCTGAGAGGGACGTGACCGAAGCCCGCCCCGAACTGCCCGCCGGCATCAACCCCCTGGGCACCCGAGACCGATACCGGCCGTCGCTGGGTCGGCCCACCGCACTGCAGGCGGTCAGCGCCGCCGCCCTACGGACCATCCACCAAAACCGACCAGAGCTGTCCCGGACCGTGAGGACGCCGCGTCAACGCGCGCAGTTCATCCATTGGTCATCTTGAGTACTCCTGGAATTACCTCGCAATTCTCAGCTGCTTCTCACATCCCACCGGTTTTGTGTCCTGCGTCGCCCGATCGGGCCGTACGACGAAGGAGGCGCATGGTGGCACTACCGGTGACCACGTGGCGGAAAACCGAGAGCCGGGGGGAGGAGCAGCCCCCGGCAGAGGAACAGCCGTTGCACGTGGCCAGCAGGCTGCACTCGTTCAACCGGTTCGAGCTCAAGTACCTCGTACCGGTCGAGGAGGCGGCCGAGATCCGGGACGAGCTGGCCGAGCGGATGGACCGCGATCTGAACAGCCCGGTCGGCGGGTACGGGGTGTGGAGCCTGTACTACGACACCCCGCAGCTGCGCTTCTACTGGGAGAAGATCGAGGGCCTGAAGTTCCGGCGAAAGCTGCGCATCCGCCACTACGGGAACCTGGACGGGGTGACCGACGAGTCCCCGGTGTGCGTGGAGATCAAGCAGCGGGTCAACCGGGTCACACAGAAGCGCCGTATCACCCTCCCGTACGGCGTCGCCCGCCAGTTGTGCGACGGCCGGGAGATGGTGGAGCACTCCGCCAGGGAAAGCGCCTTCATCCAGGAGGTGCTCGAACTCGTCGTACGACTGAATCTGCAGCCGACAGCGATCACCGGCTATCAGCGCGAGGCGCTGGTCGGCCGGGCCGCGGACACCGGGCTGCGGGTGACCTTCGACCGGCGCATCCGCGGCCGGGACCGGGACTTCCACTTCGGCACGGAGAACCCGGAGAACCGCTTCACCATCCCGCCGCACCTGTCGGTGATGGAGATCAAGGTCAACGAGCGCACCCCGTACTGGATCACGGACCTGGCGGCCCGCCGCAACCTCAGCCTCATCCGGGTCTCCAAGTACGTGCAGTCCATCGAGGCGTTCGGGCTCGCGCCCCGGTCCGTCTTCCACGTCCACGAGGCCGACCATCCATCGCCTCACAGCCCCACCACGAACGGGCTGTCCGAGCAGCCGTCGGCGCGTCAGGCGCCCTTGAAAGCAGGAGCACAGTGAACTTCGATCTGCAGGAACTCAGCGGCACGTTCAGCGTTGCCGATGTCGTCGTGGCCATGGCGCTGTCGTTCGTCCTGAGCACGTTGATCGGTTACGTGTACCGGTACACGCACCGCAACGTCTCCTACAGCCAGACCTACGTCCAGACGCTCGTCATCGTGGGCATGGTCGTCGCGCTGATCATGCTCGTCGTCGGGTCCAACCTGGCGCGGGCGTTCTCCCTGGTCGGTGCGTTGTCCGTGGTCCGGTTCCGGAACGCCGTCAAGGAGACACGAGACGTCGGCTTCATCTTCCTGGCCATGGCGATCGGCAT
>NZ_JBEOXI010000633.1:0-1936 GCF_040296465.1 Streptomyces sp. NPDC002130 | reverse complement strand
AGGGGCGGTAGGCAGAGAAATGCCGTGACCCGTCCCCCGGCGCCATACTCTCGGGGTTGGGTCGATAATCTGGCGGAATCCGACCCTACGTCGGGTAGTGAGCGATCGCACCGCAAACACGCCGAACGTTCTCCGACGATCGAGCACGGCATAGTCGAACGCATCCCGGAGAGCAGTCCCAGTGGTCTTCGAAAACGAGTTCCCCAGTCAGGAGCAGATACTCGTCCCTACCACTCCAGACCGTTCACCTTTCAGCGTCGGGGAACCGGTCTATAGCAGTACGTTTCGGTCAATCAGCGCCCGCAGTGATCTCTGGAAGTTTCTCTGCGCGGCGCAAACGTTCCGCCATGTCGACGACCAGCCCTGTGGACGACTCGGAAAGGCCGACCACTGCAGCCAACAGTTGCCGCAACGCCCCCTGTTCGAGACAGTCGATGACAACCGACGGTTCCGCCCCCTCACTGTCGACCGGCAGATAAAAATACTTGTCATCGACGCCGAAGAAATTAGCAAGCACAGCGACCACATCCGGAGAAGGGTTCGTCTGCCTACTTCGACGTAACTGAGACAGATAAGGGCGGGAGAGGCGAGAGCCACTCGCGGCGAGACCGTCCGCCACCACAGCTTGCGTGACCGGACGACCGAATCGCGGCGAATCCTCGAACAACATATTCAACCGATCAGCGAACATACGATCCTCACGTCGAAAAACCTAGACAGTATCGATTTCAGAACGATGATCACATGTCGCCGCCGGTAAGAGGAGCGCTCGGACTCAGCAGCTCGTATCCTTCCCGCGCATGCAGCGGTTCCCTCGCCGCTATCGCGGTTAACCCTGCCGTTTTCTGCTTCCGACTCCCGTGCGCCCCTGTCAAGCAACGTTGAAAATAAGGACACATTGCAGCACAACACCATTACCGCCAATAGTTCGCTGTCGTGCCGACAAAACGGAAACATTGTCGCAGGCTCGGCACAGAAATTTCCAGCGGCAGCCCCGGCCGAAGCATTGAAAGTCGCCCACATCAACCACGACGACAACGAAACTGAGGCCGGTCTGTCGCTACTATCGACCCTCGACATTATCACCGCAGACGCCCACGTCTTCCTCGTTCCCGCCCCTCGGCCTGCTCCTGCGCATTGCGCGGCACCTCGACGCCGCCGCAGCATCCTTCTTGCGTGGCGCGAACCTCTCCGACGGACTCGACAAATCCAACCGCCACTTCGCCCACATCCTCGCCCAGGACGCCAACGGAATCCGCATTCTCGCACAATGACACATTCAACGAAAAATGTATCTGCTTGCAGCCCAACATGTTCAAAATGACATGGCTGATCCACGGCGAGCCCTGGAGAATGCAAACAAGCGCCATCCAGCGTGGTCGAGGAGTTAAGGATGCGTCAGCGAGTTCTCGCCCAGGTGCCACCGATGTTCTCGCGGCGCTCGAGGATCGCGTAAGTGCTTCCGGTCTGCTCACGAATGAGGTGGCAAGCCGCGCCGATTCCGGACAAGCCAGCGCCGATGATCAGTACGTCGACATGCTGTGTCATGAGGAAACTCGTTTCGTAGGTCGTCGCGAAGCTACATCTGGCGTCGGCAGTGGCCGAGAATCATCAACCGGTCCAGGCCGGATTCCCTAAGGTCAGCGCCAATCAACAGGGTATGTGCAACCGACGGTAACAGTCAATATCTCGACCAGGCTCGAGACAGAACGTCACGAATGGCGGCGCGCCTGCCGCATGGCAATTCGATCGAGACGGCTGAACGCCTCACGCCACCGAGGTGTCGTTCACACCGCCGACGAAATGCCCGACGGCTCGCCTACTCGAGATAGCCATCCCCAAACATTCATCGCTCCAACATAATTCGATAACCAAACGTGCGAGCTTCTCCAGGCGGACGGGCAACTGAGATATTGCCGTTACCCTCGTGCGCATC
>NZ_JBEOXI010000632.1:0-1936 GCF_040296465.1 Streptomyces sp. NPDC002130 | reverse complement strand
CGAGAGTTTCGAGGCGACGCAGGTCAGCCTTGATCTCGACGCTGTGGTTGTAGATCTCCTCGGCCTGCTCGGGTCCGACCTTGATCATGTTCTTGAGGTCGCCACCGGCGAAGAAGGTCTTCTTGCCGGAAGTGATGACGGCACCGGTGATGGAGTCCTTCTCGGCGACCAGACGGTCGACGGTGGCCTTCATCGACGCGATGTACGCGTCGTTCATGGTGTTTGCGCCCTGGTTGGGATCGTTGATGGTGAGCACGACGATGCCGTCGGCGTCCTGGTCCCAGTTGATGATGTTCTGATCAGTCACTTTGCTTGACTCCTGGTAAGCCTCGTTGGAAGGACGGACGCCGCGTCAGACGCGCTCGATGATGGTGGCAACGCCCATACCGCCGCCGATGCACAGGGTGATGAGGGCGCGCTTGCCGCCACGACGCTCGAGCTCGTCGACCATCGTTCCGGTGATCATCGCGCCGGTGGCACCGAGCGGGTGACCCATGGCGATCGCGCCACCGTTGACGTTGAGCTTCTCGTCCGGAATGTTCAGGTCCTTCTGGAACTTCAGGACGACGGAAGCGAATGCCTCGTTGATCTCGAAGAGGTCGATGTCGTCGACCGTCAGGCCGGCAGCTGCCAGAACCTTCTTCGACGCCGGCGTCGGGCCGGTGAGCATGATGGTGGAGTCGGCGCCGCTGGTGGCGGTGGCGACGACGCGAGCGCGCGGCGTCAGACCCATGTCCTTGCCGGCCTGCTCGCTACCGACGAGCACGAGGGCAGCGCCGTCGACGATTCCCGAGCTGTTGCCACCGTGGTGAACGTGGTTGATCTTCTCGACCCAGTGGTACTTCTGCAGCGATACGGCGTCGAATCCGCCGATTTCACCGATCACACCGAACGCGGGAGCCAAGCCGGCGAGGTTCTCTGCCGTGGTGCCCGGACGCATGTGCTCGTCGTTGTCGAGGATGGTGATGCCGTTGATGTCCTTGACCGGCACTACCGACTTGGCGAAGTATCCGCCGGTCCACGCCTTGGCGGCGAGGTCCTGCGAGCGCACGGCGTATGCGTCGACGTCGTCACGCGAGAAGCCCTCGATGGTGGCGATGAGGTCTGCGCCGACGCCCTGCGGCACGAAGTAGTTGTCGTAGTTGGTGGCGGGGTCGAGCGCCCACGGTCCACCGTCGGATCCCATCGGAACGCGGGACATCGACTCGACGCCACCGGCGATCACCAGTTCGTCCCAGCCGGACCGAACCTTCTGAGCAGCCATGTTCACGGCTTCGAGGCCGGAAGCGCAGAAACGGTTGAGCTGAACGCCACCGACGGTGTCGGGCAGTCCTGCATCGTTGACTGCAACGCGGGCGATGTCCATTCCCTGATCGCCAACGGGGGTGACGACGCCCAGGATGAGGTCGGAGATCCGGTCCTCGTCGAGGTCGGGAAAGCGCACGCGCAGTTCCTGGATCAGACCCGTGACCAGCGAGATCGGCTTGACCGAGTGCAACGACCCGGTCTTCTTGCCGCGGCCTCGCGGGGTACGGATGGCTTCATAAATGAATGCCTCTGTGGTCACTGTGAGGTGTTCCTTCCGTGTAATTCGTCGAACCGGTCTGCAGATCGTCCGCGCCGCCTTCGGTGGTGGCGCATGGCCGAGGTACAGACCTCAGCCCTTTCACTGTAGAACGTGTTCCAAATTCATGGGAAGGACCGAAGCGATCCTGCTAGGTGACCGAGGTGATCCGACGTGCGTGCGCCTGCCCGCTCCTGTTCATTTCACGAGCGTCTTCGGAAGCGCTCACGGCACGATGCGATAGGGCAACATCATGTCGTGATCTTCGTGATCGAGCAGGTGGCAGCCTCGACATCAGTGTCGGCACGGTGAAGTCCAGCATCTGGCGGTCGCTCCGCCGGCTGCGCGAGGACGAGGTCCTCAGCTTCGGCC
>NZ_JBEOXI010000631.1:0-1939 GCF_040296465.1 Streptomyces sp. NPDC002130 | reverse complement strand
GCTCCTCGAGGCTGTGGCGCAATGTCTCCTCGCTGTTCTTGACAGCGTTTTCGACGAACGGCCCGATCAATCGGCCGAGTGCTTTTCCGGCAATGCCCCCGGGGAGTTTGTAGGCGAAGTCGACGGAAAGCTCGGTCTTGGAATCGTCGATCGCGGCGAATTCCCAGGTGGACGAGTTGGATACACCGCCGAGCGAAGACAGCTTGATGATCCGATTCTTCTCCCACTCGGTGACCTCGAGCTTGGAGCGCAACGTGCTGGGCCCGATCTGCATGGCCGCGTCGAACGTGGCGCCGAGCCCCTGATCGAACTCTCCGAACGGGGTGAACTCGGAAACACCGAACATCCAGGTCGGGACATTGCGGTAGTTGTCGATGTAGTCGAAGGCGACATCAACCGGCACGGCAGCAACCGCGGTGTGGCGAACATGGATCATGACTGGTCCCTGTCTTTCGGTGAACACCGACTCTAACCAATGGCTCCGACGTGTTCGGCGGCGGCGCAAGAGCGATCTACGGTATCGGTATGACGAACGAGCTTCCGGTACGCGGGTCCTGGCGCGATTACGAAGACCTGGGACTACCGAAACCGCTCGCTGCGGCGTTGGAGGCGTTCGTCGAGCAGGGTTATCACGGAACGTCGATCCGTGACGTGGCGTCGCGGTCCGGGCTGTCGGTGCCTGGGCTCTACCACCACTACCCGTCCAAGCAGGCTCTGCTGATCGGTCTGGCGACCGTCGTGATGACGGAGTTGTTGGAGCGAAGCCGCGCCGCCGAACTCGATGCCGGGGACGACCCCTCGGACCGTTTCGACGCGGTGATCGAATCTCTGTTGCGGTTCCACATGTTTCGACGCGAGCAGTCGTTCGTCGCCTCCTCCGAGATCCGCAGCATGGAGCCCGACAGTCGGGCGAGCTACATCGCGCAGCGCGACGAACAGCAGAAACAGGTGGACCGGATCGTCCTCGACGGCGTCGCTTCGGGAGTGTTCGAGGCCGACCATCCCGAGGATGCCAGCCGCGCCGTTGTGACAATGTGCGTCGCCGTGGCGGTGTGGTACCGACCGGACGGTGAGTTGTCTCCGGAGGAGTTGGTGGAGAGGTATTTGGAGATAGCGCGGCGCATGGTGGGGGCGAAGCGGGTGGGGGAGTGACTGTGGGGGCGTAGCGGGGTGGATCAACCGGAATTCTTCAGCAATTCGAGCGCCGCGTCCCGGCCGGCCCCGAAGGGGGCGGTGCCGATACCGATCCCGTCTGCGACGAGGGCACCTTCGTGAAGCAGCATGATTGTCTCGACGAGACGTTCGTCGGCCCGCCCGTCCGTCGCCAGAATGCGCCGAAAGACGTCCAACATTTCCTGCTTCTGTTCGGCGATGACAGCGAATACCTGATGTGAGCGATCACTGAACTCGGCGTGCGCGTTGATCATGCTGCACCCCTTGCCTCCGCTCGCCCTCGACCAGGAGGCGGAAGCATCGAACACCGCACTCAACTGTTCGGCGCGGCTGTGTCCGGCTGATGCCAACTTCTTGTCGCGAAAGATCCGCCACCGCCGATCTCGATCCTTCAGATATTCCACGACGAGACCGTCTTTCGAGCCGAACCGCTCGTACAAAGTCTTCTTCGTGACCCCGGCGTCCAGTGCGACGGTATCCACACCGACGGCGTGAATCCCCTTTTCGTAGAACAACTTCGACGCCGACTCCAGGATGCGACGCGCTTTCGGAGTCAATTCGGGTGTGGATTCCTCTGTCATGGACAAAAGTATACCGATCTGTATAGTCGACTCCATGAGTAAACAGATCGGTATACCTCGGATCGTGACCTCGAGATCTGCCGTGACGGCTACCTTGTCGGCACGAGATCGTCTATGCCCTGGGACCCGAGGTCTGGGGCAGCGGGCTCGGAACGGAGCTGGCGGAGGCGCTCGTGGGTTACGGC
>NZ_JBEOXI010000630.1:0-1955 GCF_040296465.1 Streptomyces sp. NPDC002130 | reverse complement strand
GTTCAGTGCGAAATCGAAAGAGCCGGTTCGGGGTTCACCCTTGACGACATCGAGATCGATTTCTGGATCCTGGCTGTCAACGTTGAGCGTGGGCGGGATGATCCCGTCACGCACTGCCAGAACCGTCAGGACTGATTCGAGGGCGCCGACAGCGCCGATCGAGTGTCCCAGCGCGGATTTCGGGCCGTACACCGCAGCGTGGTTGCCAACCGCTGCGTTGATTGCCTTTGCCTCTGCGATGTCACCGATCGGCGTCGCAGTGGCGTGGGCGTTGATGTGCTTGATGTCGGACTTCGTCAGTCCGGCCATCTCGATTGCTCGGGTCATGGCTCGCGCCGCGCCCAGGCCTTCCGGATGCGGTGCCACGATGTGGTACCCGTCCGAAGTGATTCCGGAACCAAGCAGGCGGGCGTGAATCGTTGCCCCGCGTGCCTTTGCGTGCTCCTCGGTTTCGAGGATCATCAGTGCGCCGGCTTCGCCGAAGACAAATCCGTCGCGGTCCTTGTCGAAAGGACGTGAAGCTGCGGCCGGATTGTCGTTGTTGGTGCTCATCGCACGCATCATGGCGAAGCTCGCGATCGGAACCGTGTCGATGAAGCTCTCGACTCCACCGGCCACAACCATGTCCGCGTCACCCATGACAAGCATGCGGTGAGCGTGAGCAATTGCCTCGGATCCCGACGAACATGCCGAAACCGGGGTGATGACGCCACCGCGGGCCCCGAGTTCGAGCCCGACCGTTGCGGCTGGTCCGTTGGGCATGACCATCTGCACCGAGAACGGGGACACCTTGCGGTATCCGCCGCCACGGAGCTTGTCGACGGCGTCGATGAGCGTGTCGCCGCCGCCGAGTCCGGTGCCGATGACAACCGCGAGGCGGTCCTGATCGACTTCGGGGCTGCCGGCGTTGCTCCAGACCGTGCGACTCAACGTGAGGGCAAGGCGTTCCACCCAGCTCATCCGTCGAATTTCGACGCGGGACAAGCCCTCGTCCGGTGAAACCTTCAGGTGCCCGCCGAGACTGATGGTTCCGCCGAGGGCGAGGGCCCGTCGACGGCTCACGCGTAGCCGGCTTGCTTCGATGTCTTTGTTCACGCCGCTGTACCTCCATTGTGTGGGCTGTTGTCTCAATGGTGGACGGGCGGCCTGGTGCGGAACTGGTTATCCGCTGTGAACTTGCTGGGAGAGCATCTGGATGCTCGACGTGGCCCGCACGTAGACCTGTCCGCCGGCGTCGACGATGCGAGTTTCGATCAGCGCGAGCCTGCGCCCGGCACGAATCACGACGGCCTCGGCGCGCATGATCGGTCCACCGATGTCCGGCGAGCGCAGGAAGTCGATCTTGTGGTCGAGGACGCGATAGTCCTGATCGATGCTGGTCAGGGTTTGTGCTGCCAGGCCGGTAACCGCGTCGACCGCCGAGATCAAGACACCGCCCTGAACAGCGCCCAGCGGGTTGGCCATCCAGGTGACCGGGTCGAACTCGCCCACGACGGAACCCGGGGTCACCTCGACGACCGCAAGATCGAGGAGACCGGCGAGTGGACCGCGTTCGAGTTTGCCGTCGCGGATTCCTTCGACGACGTCGGATCCGGACAGCCCGCGCAGGTCGCTGGTCTTCTCCGGTACCGGGACGGGCAGTGGCTCACCCTCCACGTAGTCGTCGATTCCCACGACGGGAGGACGCGAGACCACCATGGCACGGCCGGCCATCACGGCCAGGAGGGTGCCGTTGTCGTCGCGAAGTTGCCCGGATGCGAGTCCGACGCCGTCGTCGAGATGCACGAGTGTTCCGGTGGCACCGACGTCCGCGACGGCGGGGATGTCGGCGCCCGCACTGACCGTGACCTGCGCGAGCACGGACTGATGGCCCGAGGTCAGTCCCGAGTACACCGCGCCACCCATGGCACCGTCGATCATGACTCCGATGGAACCGAGCACGGTCTTGCCACGGT
>NZ_JBEOXI010000629.1:0-1955 GCF_040296465.1 Streptomyces sp. NPDC002130 | reverse complement strand
CGTTGACCGCGCATCGCACCGCTCTTTCCGAAGAGGGTGTGAGCTGGCTGGCGAGTGAGCGTTTCGCTGGAACATACAGACGGCAACTGTCCATCAGCGACGACATCGACGCCGAACAGATCGAGGCCTCGTACGACAACGGCGTGTTGACGGTGACGTTGCCGATCGCAGCGAAGGCGAAACCGCGGCGGATCGAGGTCTCCTCCGGACCGCCCTCACGAACCGATAACGCCGGATCGACAACACAGGTGCAGATCGAAGCCTGATCCACCTGGCCCGAACACCGCTGGATGGTGGGGTGACTCCCGAGGACACGCGATGGGTTCTCGGGGCTCACCCCACCATCGTTTCGATCTCCCACCGCACATACGAATGGCCGACTGCACATCCACCACACGAAAGAATCAGCGCGAGAACCCTTCAGCTGCCATGACTGCATCCACCATCCCCCCGCACGAACAATCCGACAACACCGGCAACACCGAATCCCGCGCGCACACTCCACCCGACTGGTGGGATCACCACCGCCTTATCACCAGCGACGAATACAGCGACATGGCGTTGATGCTCGGTGCCCTCTCGATACTGACGTTCTGGATGTTCGGCCTCGGCATCCTCCTCGGTGCCACCGCCATCGGAACCGCCCTGGCAGCGCGCCGACCCGACACCCCCGGACACCACCCCGACGTCAAACAAGGAATCATCGGAGTCTTCGCCGGCATTGCCGGAATCGTCCTCGGCGCCGTCTTCCTCACCGCAGCACTACCACACCTGTAGGCAACCGAAGTCGACACTTCCATCGCAACAAGTCCGTCGAAATCCTCTTCTGGCCTGTTACCCGGACTCCGCCGCGATGCCGGCCTGTTCTGCCGCACCGTGGTTGACTCCCTACTGTTCTTTCCGAGGACGAACTGCCCCGGGGTGAAGTTGAACAGCGCCACGGTGACGACACCGACGGCGAACCACACCATCAGCGTGACCGTCGAGGTCATGCCGTCGAAGAAGTCACCGGTGATGAGCGAGGCCACTCCCACGGCCATCACCCAATCCACCAACAGTGCCGCGATACGACGGCCCGAACCGACCAGCGAACCCGGACCCTCCTGAGGGAAACCGAGGAGCTCGCCGCGGTACGACTGCTCACGGCCGTCCGCGCTCTTCGGCAAAGCTGCTTGTGGCCCAGAGAGCCAAGTTCCGGTGATACGTGCCATGCTGTCCAGGATAGGCGTCGCAGCACCGTAGTCCAGATTTGCCGGGTTTTAACTGTGTGGCCGGTCACATGGACTTCGGAAATCCCCAGGATGCTGCGACGCGTAACACTGCCGAAACAAAGGGTTGACGAGCGGGCAACACCAGCTCCCTACCGTCTGCCTCGACGGATTCAACCGACATCACTTGGCTGAAGCGACTTAAGGAGCACAAGCGTGGCGTTCACCACGGCCGAAGAGGTCATCAAGTACATCGCGGACGAGAACATCGAGTACGTCGACATTCGGTTCAGCGACCTGCCCGGCGTCCAGCAGCACTTCTCGATCCCGGCGTCTGCTTTCAACCAGGACGTGTTCGAGGACGGCCTCGCGTTCGACGGATCTTCGGTCCGCGGATTCCAGTCGATCCACGAGTCCGACATGATGTTGCTTCCCGACGTCACCACGGCGCAGATCGACCCCTTCCGCAAGGCGAAGACCCTCAACATCAACTTCTTCGTGCACGACCCGTTCACCCGTGAGTCCTACAGCCGCGACCCGCGCAACGTTGCCCGCAAGGCCGAGGAGTACTTGGTCAGCACCGGCATCGCGGACACCGCATTCTTCGGCGCCGAGGCCGAGTTCTACATCTTCGACTCGGTTCGCTACGACTCCGGCATGAACTCCGCGTTCTACGAGCTGGATTCCATCTCCGGTTCCTGGAACACCGGCGCAGAGACCAACGCCGACGGCTCCCCGAACCTCGGC
>NZ_JBEOXI010000628.1:0-1965 GCF_040296465.1 Streptomyces sp. NPDC002130 | reverse complement strand
GTGCTCCGTGAGCGGGCGGTCGCCTCCCTCGTCGTCGCCCGCGACCGCACCACCCTGCTGACCGGCGGCGGCGGCGAGAACTCACACATGGCCGGCACCATCGACGGCAAGAACGCGGAGTCGTCCGGCGACAACGGCGTTCAGTGGGGTGGCGCTGCCCGCGGTTCGGACAACTCGATGTTCGGACTGCAATACACCCTGCAGGAACTCGCAGGACAGTTCTCCAGTGGAGGGTCCGGCGGCGGCATCGGCCGGGCGATCCGCAGCGTCCTGAACACCGTCTACAAGCCCGCAGCCGCCGCATTCGACCTGGCAACCTCGACCATCGGATCGGGAATCCCGGATTTCGGGCCGTCGATGATGGGGCAACTACCGAAATCGATGTTCAACGGCATCACGGCGGCAATGAAGAATGCTGTCCAAGGCGCCATGAACGCTCAAGCAAGCACCGAGTCCGGTAGCGCATCGTTCGAACCGGGCGCGGGTGCTGAGCAGTGGCGTCAGATGATGATCGATGCCTACAAGAACCAGGGCTACGATCCGACACCCGAGAAGATCGATGCCTGGGTTCGGCAGATTCACACAGAATCCGGTGGTGACCCGAACATCGCTCAGCAGATCGTCGATGTGAATGGAACGGGCGAAGCTGCCGGTGTCGGTCTGGGGCAGATGATTCCGACAACGTGGCAGGCATACCGTGACCCCGCACTGCCGGACAACCGCCGCGACCCGTGGGCAATGACGAACGCCATGGCGCGGTACGGCGAACAGAAATACGGCGATAGCCTGCTCGGCGTTATCGGCCACGGACACGGCTACGACCAGGGCGGTATCGCGAACGGTATCGGTCTGATGCCGAAGTTCACGTTGCAGCCTGAGCGGGTCCTCTCTCCTGAGATGACAGCTGATTTCGAGCGGTTGATCTCGGTGCTCGAGCGGCCGGACTTCATCGACGTGCTCCGTCAGATCACGAGCGATGCGGTGACGAACGCGGCGACAGCGGCATCGGTGTCGAGCGGTGTGACTGCTCCTGCGCCGGAAGTGAGTATCGCGGCATCTGCGTCGGGTCCGCCAACGGCGTTCGATCCGAACAACACCGGCTATGACGACACGTACTACAACGACACCGTCGCTCGCGGTGGCGTTGAGGGCGCGAATGCGTGGCTCGCGCGGCAGGACTTCGGGCCACAGATTCGCACGTGGGGGATCAACGCGCTCAAGGAGATCGGCGGCGAGTTCGCATCACCGCTCGGGCTGGAACGTCGGTGGGGTGAGGCAGTCGATCAGGGCGCCGCGAACGCGATGCGCGCCGCCAACAGCGGTGGAGGCGACACCTACAACATCACGCAGGAATTCCACGGCTACAACGGCACACCGCAACAGTTCGCCGCCGAGATGGAACGCGCTGCCCGCCAGGGTCTCGCGACGCTGACGCCGGTCTAGGGGAATGGATTATTGATGAACAACTGTGACCCCGACTTCAACGGCGGCTATCCCGTCCTGTTGATCATGCGCGACTTCGATCCTACGAGTCCGACGTTCGAGCAGGACATCGTCACCGTGCCGATCTTCGGACCGGACTTTGTGGGACAGGGTATTTCACTGCTGGAAGGGTATTCGGGTTTCTACCACACCCCGATCACCCAGATCCGGGAGAACTACGCGTACCAAGCTGGGTCGACACCGTCGGACTATCCGCGCGTGGAGGAACGGATCCTCGACTGCGACATCGGCGTGCAAGGCCGGAACTGGGCTGAATTCGTACAGGTCGAAACCCTGCTGTGGAAGATCATGAAGCCACCGAAGGGGAAGCGCCCGGACTTCGTGTTGCGCTTCTACTTCGGCCCCGGCGAGGACGACTGGCGCGAGATCACCGTCCGTTTGGAACGCACCCCGAAAGACCTGTTCAGCCGCGGGCCGGGGTTGACCACGAAGTACAAGTGGTCGTTGACGTTGCTGGCGTGC
>NZ_JBEOXI010000627.1:0-1970 GCF_040296465.1 Streptomyces sp. NPDC002130 | reverse complement strand
GAACAGGCCGAGAAGGAGAAGGCCGAGCGGGAACAGGCCGCGAAGGAACAGGCCGAGAAGAAGAAGCAGGCGGAACAGCAGACGGACCAGGTTCTTCGGGTCGGCGAACGACGGGGAGGTGGGGTCGTTTCCGACGATCAAGCCTCCTGCGACCCCGATCAACGAGATGCCGATAACCGTGAGGACGACGCCGGTGACCAGGGGCGGGAAGTATCGGACGATCTTGGCGAACGGTACGGCCAAAGCTATGCCGACTACACCACCGACCAGCATGGACCCGTATACCGCCTGCAGGCCGTACTCCTTGGCGATCAGAATCATCGGCGTCAGTCCGGCGAAGGTCGCCCCGCACACGATCGGCAGCCGAACACCGGCGACCTTCCCCACGCCCAAGCTCTGAATGATCGTGATGATGCCTGCAACGAGCAAGTCCGCGCTGATCAGCATCGCGACTGTGCTGCGATCCAGCCCTACGGCGGCACCGAAAACCAACGGAACCGTGATGCAGCCGGTGTACATGATGAGGACGTGCTGAAGAGCAAAAGCAGACTGGCGGGCAATGGGGAGCCGCTGGTCGACTGGATGGATGGCCATGCGCCGATCTCCGTCCGAAGCTGGAAGTGTTTCGTGTACGGGACTATTCAGCACGTCGATAATTTCTTACCGTGGTCGAATTTGTTTCGTCTGTGTAATCAAAACTTTCACCAGAGCACTGCTATCTTCGGCACATGGACGACGACCAGAAGGCGATAGCGACCGCAATCGGGGCTGCCGTGCGGACGGCGCGAAAAGAAGCCGGACTGACGTTGCGCGAGGTTGCCGTGAAGTCGGGCTTGTCCCAGCCCTTCCTGAGCCAGACCGAAAACGGCCACGCAGTACCCAGTGTCATGAACCTTCATCGCCTCGCGCAATCGATCGGCACCACCGCTCATGCGCTGTTGGCACAAGGTGAACGAACTCCGTCCAGCCTCGTCCGCGCCGGGGAAGGGCGAACGTTCGAACTGGCACACGATTCGGTGATCCGCTTCTGCTCCACCGGTTCACGCACCATGGAACCCAACGAGATCACGGCAGCACCTCACTCCGAGGCAGGCGAACACACCGAGCATGCCGGCGAAGAGTTCATTCACGTACTCGAAGGATCTGTCGAGGTCGAGGTGGGACTGGACGAGCATCACGTTCTTCACGTAGGCGACACCCTCCTCTACACCTCGACCATCCCGCATCGGTGGTTCAATCGCACCAATGCGGTGGCGAGATTCCTCATCGTGAGTTCGCCGCCCTCGTTCTAGATGCGCGGTTCCGGTTCCACACCACAACCCCCGCTCACGGCTTACCCTGACAGCGTGACCAAGTGGCCGGAGCTTGCGCGTGAGATCGCCGATACCGTTCTGTTTCCCGTCGCCGACAGCGTCGACGCCGACGGAGAAATCCCCAGCAGCCATTTCGACGCGCTCGCCGCCGACGGCTTCTACGGCATCGCCGCCCTCGGTGAGAGCGGACCCAGCAGCGACGAACTGGTCGACGTCCTCGAAACCTTGTGCGGCGGTTGCCTGGCAACGACCTTCACCTGGATGCAGCATCACGGCGTCGTCGGAGCCTTGGCTTCGAGTTCCAATATGTCTCTGCGCGAACAATACTGGGACGGGCTCGTTTCCGGCACGATTCGCGGTGGCGTTGCGTATGCCGGCGCCATCCCCCGGCCGCCGCTCCTGTGGGCGAAGCGGGTGAACGACGGCTACGTCCTCGACGGCATCGCACCCTTCGTCACCGGCTGGGGAATCGTCGATGTACTCCTGGTCTCGGCGCGAGACGAGTTCGACAATTCCATCGTTCACTCCGTCGTACCGGTGGGCGAGGCTCCGGGTCTGACGATCGAGGAACTTCCAGCACCGTACTGCGCGGTGTCCAGCAGCTTGTGGAAGGCGTGGTCCTCGATCGCGGCCAGCTCCACGGCCGCGGCCCGCTCC
>NZ_JBEOXI010000626.1:0-1971 GCF_040296465.1 Streptomyces sp. NPDC002130 | reverse complement strand
GCCCTTGGTCGCGGACGCCCGCAGCGGTCTGCAGGAGCTACTGGTCCACGGTACGGGCCGTGGCCAGCGCCACCGCGGCATGCGAGGCGAGCAGCCAGCCGGCGGCCTCGATGTCCTCACCGAAGGCCCCGGGACGGCGCGAGTAGAGGTTCAGCGCACCGAAGTCCTCCTCGTCGGTGTAGAGCAGGACACCGGTCATGCTGCCGATCCCGAGGTCGCGGGCCGCCCGGCTGTAGCGCGGCCAGGACGGCTGCGGGCGGGTCATGTCGGCGATCCGGAACAGCCGCTCCCCGTCCACACGGCGCGCGGCGTCGAAACAGGGCCCTTCGCCGAACTCGCCCTGCAGCCGGTCCGACTCCGCGACGATGTCACCGCACACGGACAGGGTCACGGCCCGGCCCTTCACGACCGTGAGGATCCCGGCCGCGTCGCAGCCCTCGATCAGCTCCACCGCCGACGACGAGATCGCGTCGAGGGTCGCCTGGACCGAATCCTGCGCGACCAGATCCCGGGCGAGCCGAGCCATCTGCTCGGCGTACCGCTGCCACTCCACCGCAACCACCGCCTCGCTCGCCGGTTCCGCCCACCGTACTCCGCCAAGCCCCGTACGGCTGTTCGCCCGTTCGGTGGGGTGTCCGGGCAGCCTGCCGGGAGTGCGACGCCGCAATCACCGGTACGCCGTCAGCAGCAGAGCCACGTCGTCCGGCCGCTCCCTGGCCCGCCGGGCCGTGCCCACCAGCCGGTCGGCGAGATGCTCCACCGAGTCCGCCGGGGTCTCGGACAGACGGTGGCGGACCGCGTCGATGCCCGTCTCGATGTCGCGGCCCGGCCGCTCCACCAACCCGTCGGTGTACAGGGCGAGAACGCTGCCGGGGGCCAGGGTGAGCGCGGTGACGGGATACACCGAGTCGGGCTGCACGCCCAGCATGACGCCGCCCGCGAGATCCAGCGTCTCGGCCCGCCCGTCGGGGTGGCGCAGCAGCGGCGGGGGATGGCCGGCCCGCACCGCGAGGGCCCGCCCGCTGGCCGGGTCGAGTTCGATGTAGCAGCAGGTGGCGAAGACGTCCGACTCCAGCTCGCTCAGCAGCCGGTTGGTGTGCGTGATGACCTCCTGCGGCGGGCGCTCGCTCGCCGCGAAGGCGTGCACCGCGCTGCGCAACTGCCCCATCACCGCGGCGGCGCCGACGCTGTGCCCCTCGACGTCCCCGATGACCAGGGCCACGCCACGCCCGGTGGTGATCACGTCGTACCAGTCGCCGCCGATCGCCATGCCCTGCGTGCCGGGCAGGTAGCGGCCGGTGGTGCGCAGGCCCTCGACGGTGGGCAGCCGGTGCGGCAGGAGTCCCTCCTGGAGGCCGCGGGCGACTGCGGACTCCGAGTCGTACAGCCGCGCCCGTTCCATCGCCTGGGCGGCCAGGCCGCTCAGCGCGGTGAGGGCGGACCGCTCGTCGGGGGTGAACCGGTGCGGGGCGTCCCAGCCGAGGATGCAGGACCCGACGGAACGGCCGGAGGCGATCAGCGGCAGGAACGACCAGGCCTGCATGCGGTCCAGGGTGATGCCCGGGTAGGCGAGGGAGAGGTCCTCGGGCGACTCGAAGAACAGGGGGAGCCGCGTGGTCAGAGCATGGACGCCGGGCAGCTGCGTGTCGAGGGTGACGCCCTCGAACGGGGTGAGGAAGCCCTCCGGGTAGCCCGACTCCCACAGCAGGTACATCCGGCCCTCGCGGACGGTGTACAGCGCCAGCTCCCGGGCGCCGAAGGCGGGCAGCAACTGCTCCGACACGGCCCGGCAGACGTCCTGCACGGTGACCGCCTCGGTGAGCACGCTCGCCATCTGCACCACGTGGTACAGCGCCCCGGCCCGCGCGGCCGCCACCGGGGCGGACGGCGGGGCGACGGCGGTGAGGCCGGGGGCCGCAGCGAGCCGGGCGAACGCATCGCCCTGGTGTCCTACGCCCCCCTGCGCCGCTG
>NZ_JBEOXI010000625.1:0-2011 GCF_040296465.1 Streptomyces sp. NPDC002130 | reverse complement strand
GGCGGCGTGACGGTGGACCGTCGCCGCAGGGGGAAGACGGAGCGGGCGCCGCAGGGGGGAAGCGGCACCTCAAGGGGAGGGAGATCAGGAGGTGGTCGTAGGCCATCGACTGGGCTTTGATCGCGACGTCTGCGCGAAGTCCGTTGGCGCGGGCGAATTCTTCGGTGCAGATGATCGCTGCCGCGGCGCCACACGTGGGTGGGCAGGCCTGATACCGCGTGACGGGTCCGAAGAGTGTCGGCGCTGCCATCACTTCGTCTTCGGTGAGTTGTGTGCGGAACACCGAGTACGGGTTGCCGGCCGAGTGCTTGCGTGCCTTGACCTGAACCTTGGCGAACGTTTCGGCCTTCATGCCGAACTTCTCCATGTATTCCATACCCGCTACACCGAAGTACTGCGCAGCCCGCGGAACTGATGCGTCGATCCCGGCGGCAGCCTCGAGAACCTCGTCGAAGCGACCGAGCGGCCGCGGGCGGTCAGTCCAGGCACCCTTGAGGGCTCCGGGCTGCATCTGCTCGAAGCCGAGCGCCAGAGCACATTCCACCGCGCCGCTCTCGACTGCCTGTCGAGCCAGCCAGAGCGCAGTCGAGCCGGTGGCGCAGTTGTTGTTGACGTTGAAGATCGGAATGCCGGTCAGACCGGTCTCGTAGAGAGCTCGCTGTCCTGCTGTCGACGCATTGAACACGTAACCGACTGCAGCGCGCTGGATCTGGTCGTAGCCGATCCCGGCATCGGCCAGGGCATTCGAGACGGCTTCGGTCACCATGTCCGGGTATTCCCAGTCGCGGGTCTCGATCTTCTCGAACTTGGTCATGCCCACGCCGATGACGAAGGTGCGATTGCTCATGTGCAGGTCACTTTCCCGGTTCAGGGTCGCGAGGCAGACCCAGGATTCGCTCACCGATGATGTTGAGCTGAACATTGGTTGTACCACCCGCGATGGACATGCACTGCGAGTTCAAGAACATCTGGGTTGCAGACATCCGATGCTGGTCGCCCAGAAGTGAACTCGGCCCGGCCCACTCCATTGCCACATCCCAGACCTGCTGGATGTGCTCGACACCGATCAACTTTGCCACCGAGGACTCGGCGCCCGGCTGCGCGCCGGTGAGCGAGCGCAGCGTGGTGCGCAGACCGAGCAGACCGCCGGATTGCGCGTCGCACAGCACCTTTCCGAGAACGGTCAACTGCTCGTCGTCGATGCCACCGGGCAGTCCGTCGACCAGGCTCAGAAGAGCCTCGCCACCCGATCCGAGAGACGAGTCGTTGGACAACGAGACACGCTCGTTGGCCAGCGTGGTGCGAGCGAGCTTCCAGCCGTCGCCTGGCTCGCCGACCAGGCACTCGTCAGGAACGAAGACGTCGTCGAAGAAGACTTCGTTGAACAGTGCTTCACCGGTGATCTCGCGCAGCGGACGAATGTCGAGGCCACTGTTCTTGATGTCGATGAGGAAGTAGGACAGGCCCTTGTGCTTGGGTGCGTCAGCGTCGGTGCGCGCGAGGCAGATTCCCCAGTGCGCGTCGCGTGCCATCGACGTCCACACCTTCTGGCCCTGCAACTTCCAGCCACCGTCGACCTTGGTGGCCTTGGTACTCAGGGCCGCGAGGTCGGAACCTGCGCCGGGCTCGGAGAAGAGCTGGCACCAGACTATGTCGCCGCGCAGTGACGGCGGGACGAACTTGGCAAGCTGCTCTTCGTTGCCGTGCGCGATGAGCGTCGGGATGACCCAGTTGCCGATGATCATGTCGTGCGGCTTGATCTTCGCAGCGCGCAGTTCTTCGGCGATGACCAGCTGGCTGACGGCATCGGCGGACTTGCCCCACGGAGCCGTGAAGTGCGGTGCGGTGTAGCCCTTTTCCGCGAGATACGTCTTCTGTGCGGCGCCTTCGAGTTCGAGAGCAGGAGCAAGTTCAGCGCGAACGTCGGCGCGGATCGCCTCTGCCTCCGGCGGCAACTCGATGCTGAGCACGCGACGGGCGCCGGCAATGGTCAGCTCCGCAACACGACGAC
>NZ_JBEOXI010000624.1:0-2016 GCF_040296465.1 Streptomyces sp. NPDC002130 | reverse complement strand
GGAAACCTACTTGCACCACACCGAGTTTGGAGCGGACGCCGACGGTTCCGCGTGAAGTCTGCTGCCCGGCAAGGCGTCTGGCCAGGTACAGGAAGTTCTGTGCGCCACCTGGGAGGTGGAATCCGATGAGGTCGGCGCCGAGGAGGCCTTCGACGATTTCGGTGCGCCACGGCATCTGCATGAACAACTCGACCGGGGGGAACGGAATGTGCAGGAAGAAGCCGATGGTGAGGTCGGGGCGCAGCATCCGCAGCATCTTCGGTACCAACTGCAGCTGGTAGTCCTGGATCCAGACGGTTGCGCCCTGTGCCGCTGCCTTGGAAGTGGCTTCGGCGAACCGCCGGTTCACCTCGACGTAGGCGTTCCACCATTCGCGGTGGTATTCGGGTTTGACGATGACGTCGTGGTAGAGCGGCCACAACGTGTCGTTGGAGAACCCCTCGTAGTACTCGGCGAGGTCCTGAGAGGTCAGCTCGACGGGAAACAGGCGAAGGCCGTCAACCACTATCGGATCTACCTTCTCGTCCGCGACCCCCGGCCAGCCGACCCAAGCGCCATCTCGCTGTCGCAGGATGGGTTCGAGCGCAGTGACGAGTCCACCCGGACTTCGCTTCCAGTTCTTGCCTCCGTCTTCGTCGGTTTCGAGATCGACGGGCAGTCGGTTTGCGACGACGACGAATTCGGAGAGCTTTTCGAGATCGGTACTCACGCCGACATCGGCTCCGCCAGGGTCTCGTCCAGGACGGGCGTCGAGGACAGGTACGTGACCGCCTCGGCTGTCGAATCGGTGAACACGATGTCGGCGTCCATTTTCAGAAGAGAGAGCGGGCGCCTGACGGGGTGCGCTGCGACGAGCGTCCAAGGTACGCCGAGCCTTCGTGCCTTGGCCGACAGAGTCTCGATGATGGAAAGACCTCCGACGGAGATGAACTGGACGTCCGAGCAGTCGAGTACGAACGGGTGACGCTCACCGATCAGGTCGTCGACGCAAGCAGCGAAATCAGCTCGGGACCGGACGTCGATCTCACCGCTGACCACGAGCGACTGAATGTTTTCCGCACACGTCGTGGTGAATGTGGGGGGACTGTCCGTACGCTCATCTGTAGTTCTCGAAAACTCGTTCATCGAAACTCCTGACGGATTGCTCGAAACGGTTCGTTCGAACGGTCTGGTTCGAAACGGTTTCGTTCGAAACCGGGAAACGGCACGGGAAGCAACGCACGAACCGTGCTCGTCTTCAACGGCTGGGTACTCAACCGTGCTGAGTGCCTACCTTACCGCATCGCGAAAACCCAGGTGAAAAGCGTTAGATCCGTACGGATTTCAAGGACCCGTGAGCGTCGACCCACGGGACCTTGGTCCCGATGACTAAGTCCCTGCGGGATCAGTCGGTGTCGGTCGCCGGGCCGGTGGTCGTAGCTCCACCCTCGTCGGCCCAGGTTCGCTCGCCCGACGGATCGGTCTGAACGTCTTTGTGCGCTGCATCGGAGCCGGTTCCGGGACCATGATCGGTGTCGGTGGTCTGCGGCTCGTCCGTCTGATCCGCGTGGTCGGTGGAATTCTGTTCAGTCATGGTGTGTGCGTTTCCTTCGGGAAGTCGTTGTTCATGTACTTGTCGTTTCCTGCTCACCCTCGAGGGGTACTCAGTAGGTGGTAGTGCGTCACGTCGAGTCAGTACGCCACGTCGAGCCCGTACCAGCAAAGTCAGCTGTCACCGAAGCAGGAGATTTCACGTGAACCATATGACCGTGACGACCGAACACCTGCGTGCACTGCTCGGCAGCGGCCCCCATTCGGAATTGGTAGCGGTTGGTGGCGAGATCGAGATCTACGTCCCCGACGAAGAAGGGTTCGGCCTCGAGGGTATCTCGCTTGTCACTCGTGAGCAGTTGGCCGAACGCCTACCGTCCTCGCACGACAACCCCGACGAAGGTGAACTGCGTATCGCCGCGGAATCGTTGAGCGAGATGATCGCCGAACTCGGTGGCTGACTACTGAGGTCACTGACTACTGAGG
>NZ_JBEOXI010000623.1:0-2016 GCF_040296465.1 Streptomyces sp. NPDC002130 | reverse complement strand
GACGCCGCGCTCCTGCGCGAAGAGCGGCGCGTTGACGTAGGAGACCGTCTCGTCGACGACGTCCTCGAAGACACCCTTGAGCGCGGACAGCTCCATGTCCGAGCGCGGTCTCATCCCCAGGAGATCGATCAGTGCGTCGGCGTGAGCCTCTTGTTCCGGAGTCGGTGACCACCGGGGCATCACCTCGGTGGTGTTGGTGAGGCCGGTGATCACGACGTTGCGGACGGTGATCGGAATTCCGATCGTGTGACGCGGGTTCACGTGCCCGATGTCCATCCGCAGTTCCCTCATGTCGACGCGGCCCAGCTTGTGTCCGAGGACGTAGACGGAACCGCGAGTCGGGTGGGCGGTTGCTCCGAGCAGGCTCAGGAGGGTGCTCTTGCCTGCGCCGTTCGCGCCGAGGAGGACCCAGTGTTGTCCGGGTTCGATCGAAATGTTGATGTCTTTCAACAAGTATCGGCCGTCGCGGACGAGATCCACGTGTTCGGTCGACAGAACTGTGCCGGTGGGGTGTTGCACGAGAACTAACCTCTCTTAGGCGTCGAGCACACGCAGTCGTCGTAGGACGGTGTCGATGTTTGCTCGAGTTGCCGCTACCGCGGCTTCTGGGTCGGCGTCTTGAAGGGCCTCGACCAACTGATCATGGGCATGTGAGGTGTCGGGGACGCCGGCCTCGTGGGCCATCATCTCGACGAGGGATTCACGAAGGAGCGGACGCACCGACGTGAAAAGCGAGAGCAGAACTGCGTTTCCTGACAGTCGAACGACTTCGGTGTGGAAGTCGAGGTCGACGTCGACGAACTTCTCGACATCACCCTCGAAATGACTGTGTCGCATGGTCAGTCGACGCCGCAGGCCGTCGAGGTCCTCGGGTTGTACCCGCTCCGCGGCCAGTCTGGCGGCCTCGATCTCGAGTGCGCGACGGACTTCGAAGACCTCGAGGATCCTCGAGCGTCGAAGAAGTTTGGTGAATTCGTCGACGTGCTCGAGTTCGGACGCGGCAGCCACGAAGGTTCCGACGCCGTGTCGGACTTCGAGTAGTCCGTCGCGAGCGAGGAGGCGGATTGCCTCGCGAATCGAGGAACGCCCGACGCCGAGTTCGACGGCGAGGGCCGCCTCGCTCGGTATGCGCTCGGACGGCGCCCACGTTCCATGCATGATTCGCCCGCGCAGCAACTGTTCGAGTTGCGGTACCAGCGGACCACTGCGAAGTGTGAATCCTGTGTGGTCGTCGGACACGGCTTGCCTCTCGGGTGGGTACCGAAAGAGTAACAACTCATCAGACGTCTGAGGACTCGGGTGGCCGGTGTGTCGCCGTAGTGTTCACGCGGTCGAAGCGTGTCAGTTGCGGGTGACGCCGAGGAGCAGTGCGATCAGGTCGAGGGCAGTCTCGATCTCGGCCTTTTCTCGGCCGAGCAGGGGGGCGTAGAGGTGTACGTCGCAGATGCGAACGAGGGCTTCGCCCAGCACTTGCGGCGAGAGCGTGATCGTCAGCTGGCCGGCGTCGACCTGGGATTGCAGGATTTCTGCGGTGATGGAGGCGGAGATCGATTCGATGGAGCCGGGCATCATCGCGAGTTTGATGAACACCATCGGTTCGCGTTTGGTCAGCGCGCGCAGTTCTGTCGACGATTCCACCGATCGCATGACGCGGCCGAAGACGTCGAGAATGTACTCCGGACCTTGCCCCGACGCCTGTGACATCGCCTTTCGGTATGTCCGTTCGGTGGCCTCGGCCAGCACTGTTCCGAGCAGCTCGTCGCGGTTGCCGACCCAGCGGTACAGCGTCGCGCGGCCTACGCCGAGACGTTCGGCGAGCAGTGACATGTCGAGTGGTTCCTCCGCGAGGTACATGCTCGCGGCGGTGTCGATCGCGCGTCGGCGTTCGAGGTCGGTAGGCATCGGGACATTCTCTCCGGTTGTCCGGTACTGCACAATTTCGGCCGTTGAAAAATGGTGAGCCTCGGGGGATCGAGCCTATTGACGAACCTGGCCACGTGAGACACACTAGCTCAT
>NZ_JBEOXI010000622.1:0-2021 GCF_040296465.1 Streptomyces sp. NPDC002130 | reverse complement strand
GTCCAGGAACGGCGTCACGACCCGGTTGAACCGGTCGGACAGACCGGCCCACACTCCCAGGGGAAGGGCGAACAGCAGCGCCACGAAGACCGCGGAGAGGGTCAGCGCCAGCGTGTCCATGCTCTCCTGCCAGAGGCCCTGCAGGCCGAGGAAGGTGAAGCCGGCGACGGCCAGCAGCGCGACCCGCCAGTTGCCCACGGCCCAGGAGACGTAGCCGACGAGGCCCACGACACCGAGCCAGCCGATCTGCGGGACCGGGCGGCCCGCGGTCGGCTGCGAGATCAGCTCCTGGACGAAGGTCACCAGGGTGTCGATGACCAGGCGGATCTCGTTGAAGAAGTAGAGGAAGAGCGGGTTGGAGTTGCGGTTCGCGCCGATGGAGTCGTTGACGTCGTTGAACCACCGGTGCAGGTCGGTCAGATCGGCCGCGGCGAGGGACAGGGTCTGCTTGCCGCGCAGCACGGCGAAGAGGACGAGCCAGGCGACCAGGATCCCGGCGACGATCATCGAGCGGCTGACCGTGGGCGCGCGCCGGGCGGGAGCGGGTGGCTCCTCGTTCCCGATTCTCTCCGGCCTCTCGGTCTTTTGTACGGCGACGGTCATCACGCGTCGCCTTCCTGCCCGGCGACCACCGCGAGGATCTCGTCGTCGCCGACGATGCCGAGGAGTTTGCCGTTCTCGACGACCTTGACCGGCTTGTCGGCAGCGAGCACCGCCCGTGTGGCCTCCTTCACCACGACGTCCGGGCCCAGTTCGGGACCGTCCAGGGGGTCGTCCGGCTCCGCCGGGCGCATGATCCACCGCAGGGTCAGCACATCACCGCGGGGCACGTCCCTGACGAAGTCGCGTACGTAGTCGTCCGCGGGGGCGCCGACCAGTTCGTCGCCGGTGCCGCACTGGACCATTTTGCCGTCGCGCATGATGAGGATGCGGTCGCCCAGGCGCAGTGCCTCGGACAGGTCGTGGGTGATGAACACCATCGTCTTGCCGACCTCGTGGTGCAGACGGACGACCTCGTTCTGCATGTCCCGGCGGATCAGCGGGTCGAGCGCCGAGAACGGCTCGTCGAAGAGGAGGACGTCGGGGTCTCCGGCCAGGGCGCGGGCGAGTCCCACGCGCTGCTGCATGCCGCCGGAGAGCTGGTCGGGGTAGGAGCTCTCGTAACCCGAGAGGCCGACGAGTTCGACGACCTCCAGCGCGCGCCTGGTGCGCTCGGCTCTGCTCATGCCGCGGATCTCCAGGCCGAAGGCCACGTTGTCGACGACCCGGCGGTGCGGCAGCAGCCCGAAGTGCTGGAAGACCATGGAGAACTTGCTGCGGCGCAGCTCGCGCAGGCGGCTCGCGTCCGCGTCGCGGATGTCCTCGCCCTCGAAGAGGATCTCGCCGGCGGTGGGTTCGATGAGCCGGGTCAGACAGCGCACCAGGGTGGACTTGCCGGAGCCGGACAGGCCCATGACGACGAACACCTCGCCGGGCGCGACGTCGAAGTGAACGTCGCGCACGGCGGCCGTGCATCCGGTGCGGTCCATCAGTTCGCGGCGGGTGAGTCCGCGCAGTTCCTCGGAGCCGGGCACCTGGGCCGCCTTGGGCCCGAACACCTTCCACAGTTCGCGTACGGAGATGACCGGGGTGGGTGCCGCGTCCTGGGGGGCGCCGCGCCGCCGCGACGCCTCGGTCGTTGCTGGGGTCATGTTCGACCTCTTTCGGCGTTCAGCCGCGGAACCAGTGCTGCGGCCGGGGTTGGATGTTCTGCCAGATGTGTTTGGGCTCCCGGTACTCGTCCAGGCCCGTCGGTCCCAGCTCCCGGCCCACGCCGGAGTGCCCGAACCCACCCCATTCCGCCTGCGGCACATAGGGGTGGTAGTCGTTGATCCACACCGTTCCGTGGCGCAGCCGGCGGGCGACCCGCTGTGCCTTGCCGGCGTCCTGCGTCCAGACGGCGCCGGCGAGTCCGTACTCGGTGGATCGCCCTCGCGGTCTTCTTCGCCGGCTACCTCATGGTCAAGAGAGACGCCCTGGCC
>NZ_JBEOXI010000621.1:0-2026 GCF_040296465.1 Streptomyces sp. NPDC002130 | reverse complement strand
GCACCCAGGTCAACAGCCCATATCCGGCCATGTTGGCCAGGCAGAACAGAAGTGCGAACTTCCAGACCGAAACGGACTTGAATACCGCGGCGCGTGAGTGTTCACTGGCGAGCGGTTGCAGTGCGGCCTCCGGATCTTCCGTGATCTCTGTGTCCAACGGCGCCGGGAGCACCAACCAGACGACTGTGCCGATCACGGCGCCGACTATGGCCACCAGCCAAAATGCGTCCCGCCAACCGACGGCCATGAGAACTGGGGCGATGATCAATGGTGCGATGCCGGGGCCCAGGTTGTTTGCACCGATCATGAAGCCCATGGCCGTGGCGCGAGTTTTCGGACGGGTTCGCTCAGCCAGAGCTTTGAACGACGCTGCTGGGAAGAGACCCTGGCTGAGCCCGAACATCGCACGCATGACCATCAGCGAGACGAGTCCCCAGGCGAATCCTGTCAATGCTGTGAACACCGACCACAGGATCAAAGCAACGATCAACAGCGGCCTGGGTCCGAAGCGGTCGGCCAACATTCCGCCGGGAACCTGCCCGAGCATGTAGAAGATCGCGAAGACCGAGACCACGCCACCCAACTGCGTACTGCTGAGCGAGAATTCGTCGCCGATCATCGGAAGCGCAAGCCCGATCATGACGCGATCCACCATGTCGATCAACCAGATGGTACTGAGCAGCCCCACCGTAACGGTGGTCGTACGACGAATCGACTTGTTGTCCATCACCGCCCCGGTCAGGGCCCCGAGCGGCACCCGTCGGGCTCGGTCACCGGCTGGTCCGGGCGCGTCTGGCACGGGCTCACCGCCGACGTACCCGCCGCACGGGAGCTCACCCTGCGCTGGCGGTACGCGACGGACCGGCTGTACGTGGGGCGCGGCTGTTACGTGGACGGCCTGCGCGTCACCGTGGCCGACGGCGTGCTGTTCGACGAGGCACGCCCGGCGGACGTGTCACGCGTCGAAGCGGTGGGATGGACGCCGTCGGCCGACTGACGCGGTATCGGTCACTGGTTGAAGACGGCCTTCTGTACCTCGTTCGGTCCCTCGAAGCGGTCCTCCTTCAGGCCGTCGAGTGTGCTGACGACCTTGTCGTCGGCGTGGTTGCTGCGGGCACGCTCCACCAGATGCTGCTTGTCGGTGGGGTAGTCCATGCCTTTGAGGGCCTTCTGGAGATCGGTCGGGCTGAGCTCGGCCATGAGATCCTCCCGGGGTCGTGCGACCGTCCGCGTGGGCGGCCGGCCGGTACGGACACCTTCGTCCTGTCGGAGTGCCCCCTCGACCGGCGAGCGATTCAGCCGATGTCGTTTTCCAGTACGGCCATCGCCGCGTTGTGCCCCGGCACCCCGCTGACCCCGCCCCCGCGCACCGCTCCCGCCCCGCACAGCAGGATGTTCGCGTGCCCGGTCTCCACGCCCCAGCGGCCCGTGCCGTCCTGGACGTGGGGCCAGCTCAGCTCGCGGTGGAAGATGTTGCCGCCGGGCAGCCCGAGGTCCCGTTCCAGGTCGAGCGGGGTCCTGGCCTCGATGCAGGGGCGTCCGTCCGCGTCGGTGGCCAGGCAGTCGGCGAGGGGTTCGGCCAGGTGGGCGTCGAGCTGGGCGAGGGTGGACTTCAGCAAATCCTCGCGTACGGCGTCGTTGTCCCGCTCGAACAGGCGGGCCGGGGTGTGCAGGCCGAAGAGGGTGAGCGTCTGGTAGCCCTGCTCGGCCAGGCCGGACCCGAGGATGGTCGGGTCGGTGAGCGAGTGGCAGTAGATCTCGGAGGGCGGCGCGGCGGGCAGCTCTCCGGCGGCGGCCTGGGCGTGGGCGGTGGCCAGTTGCTCGTAGCCCTCGGCGATGTGGAAGGTGCCGGCGAAGGCCTCCTGCGGGTCGACGGAGCTGTCGCGCAGCCGCGGCAGCCGCTTGAGCAGCATGTTGACCTTGAGCTGGGCGCCCTCGGCGGGCGCCGGAGGTGTGTCGCCCGTCAGGTCGGCCAGGGCCTGCGGTGAGGCGTTCACCAGGACGTGGCGGGCGGCGACGGTGCCTT
>NZ_JBEOXI010000620.1:0-2027 GCF_040296465.1 Streptomyces sp. NPDC002130 | reverse complement strand
CTCGGTCCCCGAGCAGGCGCGGGGGGAGGTCGACAAGGAACTCGCCCTCCTGGACGAGCAGATAGCCAAGGCCTACCAGCGGCTGAGCGAATCGGCCCAGCAGGTGCAGCAGGATCCCGGCTTCGCCGACAGTGCGGTCGTGAACCCGCTGAAGGAGAAGCGGGTCGCGACCCTCGAGCGCATCGCCATCGCCATCGACCGGGTGGGAGACCGCCCCGAGGGGCTCGACGCCCTCGCCGCCTGCACCCTCCAGGACGGCAACCAGGCTCCCGCGCAGGGTGAGGGCCAGGACGCCGGCGCGACCCAGCAGCCCGGCCAGGAGCAGGGCCAGGCAGGCCAGGGGCAGCAGAACGGCCAGGGCCAGGGCGCCAACGGCGGACAGGCGGGCAACGGCCCCGTCGCCGCCGACTTCGCGGACATCAAGAGCGTCCAGCCCAACGTGAACAACCCCCGCGAGGAGGGCGGCGCCTCCCGCGGCTCCTTCGCGACCAGCTGCGGCGTGAACGAGAACGGGCTGTTCAACTCCGACAACATCATCGCCGCGCCGGGGGTCACCAACGGCGCCCACCACTTCCACGACTACGTCGGCAACCAGTCCAACAACGCCTTCGCCAGCGACCAGGACCTGGCGAAGGCAAAGACCAGTTGCGACGACCAGGGCGACAAGTCGTCCTACTACTGGCCCGTCGTGCGTCTGCAGAACGGCGCCGAGGAGCAGGACGCCGACAAACCCGGCGGCGGCATCGAGGGCAACGCCGGCGAGATCGTGACGCCGAAGCAGGTCACGCTGACGTTCGTCGGCAACCCGCGCGAGAAGGTCACGGCCATGCCGCGGCTGCTGCGCATCATCACCGGCGATGCCAAGTCGTTCGTCAACGGCCCGGCCAACGCCAACGCCTCCTGGAGCTGCACCGGCTTCGAGGACCGGCAGCTGAAGGACAAGTACCCGCTGTGCCCGCAGGGCAGCGACGTCGTACGGACCTTCAAGTTCCAGAGCTGCTGGGACGGCCGCAACATCGACAGCGCCAACCACCGCACCCATGTGGCGTTCGCGGGCGCCTCCGGCAACTGCCCGTCCGGCTTCCGCCCCATCCCGCAGCTCGTCCAGCGCATCGTCTACGACGTCGACGCGCCGAGCCTGCAGGACGGCGGCCGTACGACACCGCTGTTCGCGGTCGACTCCTTCCCGGAGCAGCTGCACAAGCCGGTCACGGACCACGGCGACTTCATCAACATCTTCGACGAGGATCTGATGGGGGAGATGGTCGACTGCATCAACGACGGCCGTAAGTGCGGAGCCGGAGCGGACGGCGGGCAGGACCCCACACCGGGCGAGGAGCCCGAGGAGGAGCCCACCAAGACGCCGGAGGCCCCGCAGGAGGAGCCGACCAAGACTCCCGAGGCCCCGCAGGAGGAGCCCACCAAGTCGCCGGAGGCCCCGCAGGAGGAGCCGACGAAGGCTCCTGGAGCCCCGCAGGACGGCAACGGCGGCGGGAAGCCCGGCGACAAGGGCGACGGCGGCGACGACGGCAAGGGTGAGGCCCCGAAGCCCCCGGCGGACAAGCCGGTCCCCGAACCGGAGCCCGGCGACGCGTCCACGGCCCCGGGCAAGGCACAACCCGAGGTGAAGGCCACCGACTCGGCGGACGGCGGCAACGCCGCCGGGGACGACGGCGGCGCGAAGGACGACGGCGGCGCGAAGGGCGACGACGGCGAGGACGCGGACGGCCTCGGCGAGTCCCAGGCCGTCGGCACGGCGACCAGTGCCGCCCCGACCCCGTCGGCTCCGTCCCGCACCGAGCCCCAGGCGGTCGGCGAGGGCGGCCTGGCGGACACCGGAGCACAGCTCTGGCCGGCCGCGGCGGGCGCAGTGCTGGTCATCGCGGGCTTCGTCGTCCTGCGCCGGGTGCGGCGCGGCTAGGAGCCACGCCCGGACGTGAGCCGTGAACGGCGGCGGGATCCCCACCGGATCCCGCCGCCGTCGCGCGTCTCGGGCCGGGGCCCCGCTCCGGCCCCGTGCTCCGGCC
>NZ_JBEOXI010000619.1:0-2030 GCF_040296465.1 Streptomyces sp. NPDC002130 | reverse complement strand
GAGCGAGTTCGGGGCCCAGACGGCGACCCGGTCGCCCGGTTCCACGCCGGTCGACGCCTGAACGGCCTTGGCCATGGCGAGGTAGGTCTTGCCGGTACCGGCCGGGCCGACTCCGAACACGATTGTGTTCTCGTCGATGGCTTCGACATAGCGTTTCTGGTTGAGGGTCTTGGGCCGAATCGTCTTGCCCCGACGCGAAAGAATGTCGAGGGAGAGCACCTCGGCCGGAGACTCGCCGACCTCGTTGGTGAGCATGCCGATCGTTCGTCGAACAGCGTCCGGTGCGATGGGCTGCCCCCGACCGGCCAGCGACGCCAATTCACTGAACACACGTTCTGCCAGCGCAACGTCTGCAGCCGTCCCCGACAAGGAGATGGTTCCGCCACGTACATGAATGTCGGCACGAAGCTCACGTTCGATCGCGGTGAGATTCTCGTCCGTCGCCCCCAGGATTTGACGCACGGTCTCCGGCGCCAGATCCATACTCGAACGGACGGTGCGCTCTGCGGGCAGAGCGCGCTCGGTGATGGTGGTTACACGGTTCCCGTCGAGTTCACTGTGTTCACTCACGTGGTGAATATGGCCTGCTTTCTGGTCCGATCAGCCCACTCGACTCGTGAGCCTCGATACTTCGAAGTCTAGCGCCAGAGTCGGACACGGCCCACTTGTTAATCGTCCCGGCCTAATCCTCGCGGCGACCGGACGGCAGCGATTCGCGGATCCACTCCGACGCTTCGGCGACGATCTCGGAGCTTCTGTCCGGACTGATACCCGCGATGACCAGGCACACGGCGGCAAAGGATTCGCCGGAGTCCGTGATGAGCCCACTGTTGGCCTGATCGAACAAAGTGATCGTGATCGCCTCGGTCATCGCTACCAGAGTCTCGGCCGGCAGGTATGTCGAGAAGGTTCCGTCACGCTGACCGCGCTCGACGACGCTGATACTCACGGCACGCGCGGGCTCCATCAGATCGAGAATCCGCTGCTCCCCCAACTCTTTGCGAGCAAAGCTGAGCAGCATCCGGAATCGATCGCCGACCGGCCATGACAGCAATGCCAGTACGGCAGTCGCCAGATCCGGGCGCTCGGGCGGCTCGCCGGCTTGGCTCAGCGCAGCAACGAGATCGGTCGACGCCTCGTCCACGATGCCGTTGATCAGCGCCTCACGGCTGTCGAAATGCGCGTACACGGTTCGCCTGACCACACCAGCGGCCTTTGCGACGTCGTCCATGCTCGCATCCGGATCAGCAGCGAACGCCGTGATCGCCGCCTCGATGATGCGATTGCGATTGGCCGCGGCCTGACTACGACGCTGCCGTCCGCCCGATTCGGCAGTTCCCGAAACGACTGTGCCCGAGTGCGTCAACGCGCGTTCCACCTCTTTCGACTGCCCAACTGTGATCTAGGTCAATCATAGTTGCACATCGGTGTGCAAGTTATTAACTTACACATCAGTGTGCAAATAGATCGAGGAGTCTCTTCGATCATCAGGAACGGAGTCGCGTCATGACGACACTCATGAGCAAACCTGTCTCGGAGATGGACCAGCCGTACTCACGACGATGGGCCGCGCTCGGGGTGTTGTGCCTGAGTCTGCTGATCGTCGTGATGGCGAATACCGCGCTGATCGTCGCGGCACCGGACATGACCAGAGACCTCGGCCTCACCAGCACGCAGCTTCAATGGGTCATCGACGGCTACACCGTTCCCTACGCCGCACTGATGCTGCTGTTCGGCGTGATCGGTGACAAGTACAGTCGCCGCGGCGCACTTCTCGCCGGACTCGCCGTGTTCGCCGGCGGCGCCGTCTTCGGCAGCATCGCGGACACCACCAACGCCGTCATCGCGGCACGAATGATCATGGGCGTCGGCGCCGCGATCATCATGCCCGCGACGCTTTCGCTTCTGGTCGCTACCTTTCCCAAAGCGGAGCGATCACGCGCCATCGCGGCGTGGGCGGCGACGTCGGGTCTCGCGATTGCACTCGGTCCGCTGTTGGCCGGATGGATTCTCGACAGTCATTCCTGGAG
>NZ_JBEOXI010000618.1:0-2030 GCF_040296465.1 Streptomyces sp. NPDC002130 | reverse complement strand
TCACCCAGCCGCGTCCCCGTACCGTGCGCCTCCACCGCGTCCACCTCGGCGGCGGAGAGACCGGCCGAGGCCAGTGCCTGGCGGATGACGCGCTCTTGCGACGGGCCGTTCGGTGCCGTCAGACCGTTCGAGGCACCGTCCTGGTTCACCGCGCTGCCCCGTACGACCGCCAGCACCCGGTGCCCGTTGCGCACCGCGTCCGACAGGCGCTCCACGACGAGGACCCCGGCCCCCTCCGCCCACGCGACACCGTCGGCCCCGGCCGCGAACGACTTGCAGCGGCCGTCGGGGGACAGACCGCGCAGGCGGGAGAACTCCAGGAAGGCCACCGGTGTCGACATCACCGTGACGCCGCCCGCGAGGGCGAGCGAGCACTCGCCGTTGCGCAGCGCGTTCACCGCCAGGTGCAGCGCGACCAGCGAGGACGAGCAGGCCGTGTCGACGGAGACCGCCGGGCCCTCGAAGCCGTAGGTGTACGAGAGCCGGCCGACGGCGATGCTGCCGGCGCTGCCGCTGAACAGGTAGCCCTCGAAGTCCTCCGGCGGCAGGTGGGGGCGTGAGCCGTAGTCGTTGTACATCTGGCCGGTGAACACGCCGGTGTCCGAACCGCGCAGGGCGGTGGGGTCGATACCGGCGTGCTCGAAGGCCTCCCAGGCCGTCTCCAGCAGCAGTCGCTGCTGCGGGTCGATCGCCATGGCCTCGCGCGGCGACATCCCGAAGAAGGCCGGGTCGAACCGGTCGGCGTCGTAGAGGAAGCCGCCTTCGCGGGCGTACGAGGTGCCCGTGCGGTCGGGGTCCGGGTCGTAGAGGCCGTCCACGTCCCAGCCCCGGTTGCCGGGGAAGCCGCCGACGGCGTCGGTGCCGTCGGCCACGAGGCGCCACAGGTCGTCGGGCGAGGACACGCCGCCGGGGTAGCGGCAGGCCATGCCCACGATCGCGATCGGCTCGCGCCGCCTGTCCTCGATGTCCCGCAGCTGCCGGCGTGCCTCACGGGCATCGGCGACGGCCTTCTTCAGGTAGTCGCGCAGCTTGTCCTCGCCCGCCATGGTGTGTCAACTCCCGTGTGTCGTGTGGTGATCGGTGCTTGAGGGGGGCGGTGGTGCTCAGTTCAGCTCGTCGACGAGGGCGAACAGTTCGTCGTCGGTGGCCGCGTCCAGGTCGTCGTCCCGGTCCTGGGCCGAGGTCCCTGCGGGCGTCCCGGCCGCGCTGTCGGCGGCGGCGAGGAGTTCCCGCAGGCGGGCGGTGATCCGGCCGTGGGCGGACGCGTCCGTGGCGGCCGCCTCGATGGCGGCCTCGAGCCGGGCCAGTTCCGCGAGCACCGGCTCGTCCGGTGCGGTCTCCTCGACGGTGAGGCGGTCGCCCAGGTACGAGGCGAGCGCCCGCGGCGTGGGCTGGTCGAAGACCAGGGTGGTCGGCAGCCGCAGCCCCGTCTCGGTGGCGAGCTGGTTGCGCAGCTCGACGGCCGTCAGCGAGTCGAAGCCGAGTTCCTGGACCGGCCGGTCGGCGTCGATCGCCGTGTGGTCGGCGTGTCCGAGGACGGCGGCCACCCGGCCGCGCACGAGGTCCACCAGGGCACGTTCCCGGTCGTTCGCGGACAGGGCGGCGAGCCGCTCGGCGAGGCCCCGGCCCTCGGGACGGCCGGCGGGGGCGTCGGCCGAGGCCGCGGGGCGGCGGGCGCTGTTCCCGCGGACGAGTCCGGCGAGGAGCGGCGGTACCCGGTCGCCCAGAGCGCGGATGGCCCGGGTGTCGAGCCGGGTGACGGCGAGGACGCTCTCGCCGGTGGCCGGTGCGGCGTCGAAGAGGGTCATCGCGTCGTCGGTGGCCAGCGGCAGCAGGCCGGAGCGCGCCAGGCGGCGCAGGTCCGCCTCGGCGAGATGGCCGGTGATGGTGCTGGTCTCCTCCCAGAGGCCCCAGGCGAGGGAGGTCGCGGGCAGTCCGGCAGCCCGGCGATGCGCCGCCAGCGCGTCCAGGAACGCGTTGCCCGCCGCATAGTTCGCCTGCCCCGCCGTACCCAGCAGACCCGACACCGA
>NZ_JBEOXI010000617.1:0-2032 GCF_040296465.1 Streptomyces sp. NPDC002130 | reverse complement strand
TGTCGTACCTCGCCGGTCCGGGCAAGAGCAACGAGCACACTGACCCCCATCTTGTTGCCGGTGACTACGCGATCATGGCGTGGCACGACGACAACGAACTCAGCGGTGTCGACGCTCTCGCGATCGGCAAGCAGATCGACCAGCCCCGCAAAGTGTTCGGCACCGAAATCAAGATCCCGAACTACCTGCGCGACGATGCCGGCCAGGACGTCCGCGACAGTCACGGCAAGAAGGTCCGCGATCCGATCGACCCGTATCGCGACGGCAATGTCTGGCACTGCTCACTCTCGCTCAAGGCCGACGAAGGCGAGCTGACGGACCAGCAGTGGAACAAGATCGCCACCGAGTTCATGGACGAAATGGGTTTCACCGAAAACTCCGGCCGCAGCCCCTCCAGATGGGTCGCCGTCCGACACGGAGTGTCCGCGAAAGGCAACGACCACATCCACATCGCCGCATCCGCCGTGCGCGAAGACGGCACCAAGGTCAACCTCTACCGTGACTGGAAACGAGCAAGCGACGCGGCCGCACGCATCGAACGCGAACACGGCCTCGCTGTCATCGAATCCCGCCAGAGCAAGACCGGCGAACGCGGCTACCACCGAGCTGAAAATGCGCGCGCAGTACGCAACGGGCAGACCGAACTCGACCGCGATCTCCTCGCACGCCGCGTGCGCGCCTGCGCAACATCGTCGAAGTCCGAAGCGGAATTCGTACGTCGACTTCGCGGGCAAGGATTGATCGTCCGGCCTCGCTTCGCCTCCGGCCGAGATGACGTCGTAGTCGGCTACAAGGTCGCCGTCAGACCCGACCGCGATGCCACCGGAACCGATGCCAAGCCCATCTTCTACGGCGGCGGACACCTCGGTAAGGACCTCACACTCCCCCGCCTCCGAAAGGAATGGGAAGACACACCCACCAGCTCCGGTGAAGCCGTCGCAGAATGGCGCGCAGCACGGCGAGAGAAGCCCGCAGTGCGCAAGGGACGCGAGACCGTCGTCGCCGATCCCGAACTGTTGGCACGCGCCGCGCAAGACATCGAGCAGTGGAACAAATACCTCACCAGCCTTCCGGTCACCGACCGAGCACAATGGGCACGCGCCGCCGGCCGAACCGCAGGTGTCTTCGCCGCGTGGTCCTCCCAAGTCGAAGCCACACCAGGACCGCTCGCGAGAGCGTCCGTCCAACTCGCACGGTCCGCGCAAATCCCCGCACACCAACACGCCCCGAAGAAGGCCGGCATCGTCTCCGCGGGCGGCGCGGCGATGATCGTCATGCAGTGCAAGCCGGGACTCGACGCGGCCGCCGGCTACGCATTGCTGCTGCGGCAACTGATGAAGGCGACCGAAGCGATCGCTGCATCATCGCGCGCGGCCGGAGCCGCTGCCTATGCTGCCCAACTCGAGACCGTCAGCCGAGTGCAACTCGAATCGGTACACCGACGACTGAACGCCGCCGCACAACGATCTGCCGAGATTGGTTCCGTCGCGGTCATCGAACGCGACGAACCCGCCCACGAGGTCACCACCACGACACCGACGACGGCACCCGAGTCCGTCGAACGGACCTACACCGCCGAAGAGCAAGCCGAGATCGACGCCGCCCAGAAGTCCTTGCGCCTGTCGTACCCGAGCAGCCCGACCGAAGCAGTCCGCCCGTCACCGCTCCCCCCGAAGCTCGAACCCAAACCGCGCACCGCCGCACAACCCAACCAACGCCGGGACACCGGACGAGACGTGTAACCAGACATTGCCGCCGCCGCACAGAATGCGAACCGGTGTCGGGCTGTTGTGCTCAAATGTGCCGTGAAGAACTTCTGGTCGCAGATTTGGAACGCCGAGTGGATCGCGGACACCGGGCTTCCGTTGCTCCTTTCGCTCATCGCTTTGTACGTGGCGTACCGATTCCTCAAAGCGCAGTTCAAGCACGACCGGAACCTCTGGCGACCGATCGACCGTCGTCGTGTGCCGCCCCGACGGGCGCTCGGCCACATCACTCACCCTGTGGCGAATCTCCGACGGCGCCCAGCGGG
>NZ_JBEOXI010000616.1:0-2034 GCF_040296465.1 Streptomyces sp. NPDC002130 | reverse complement strand
GAACTCACCGACACGGTCCTTGGCCGGCAGAAAGACCAGCGTGACCGATTACGACGATCTCGACATGTTCGGTGGCCTCGACGCCTCCTCCCTGCCGCTCCGCCAGCAGCAGATTCTGATGACCATCCGGGATCTCGTGGCTGCCAACGGGTGCACGCCGAGCACGCGGCAGATCGGAGACGCGGTTGGTCTGCGCTCGACGTCGACGGTGTCCAAGCACCTCAAGAGTCTCGAAGAGAAGGGCTTCCTCCGTAGGGGAGCAGCCATGGCTCGGCAGTTGGACGTGCGGCCGTTCCTCGCAGGCGCGAAGGAACCGTCGTCGTCGAACACCGTGACGGTTCCGGTGGTCGGTGACATTGCCGCCGGCGCGCCGATCCTCGCGGAGGAGCACACCGACGAGGTGCTGGCGCTTCCTCGCGAGCTCGTCGGTTCCGGCACGGTATTCGGGCTTCGGGTGCGTGGTGAATCGATGGTCGACGCAGCTATCTGCGACGGAGACGTCGTCGTGGTGCGCCGTCAGGACGAGGCCCACTCCGGCGAGATCGTCGCCGCGATGATCGACGGCGAGGCCACCGTGAAGGTGCTCCGGCGCCGCGACGGTCACGTGTACCTCGAACCCCGCAATCCCGCATACAGCGTCATCGACGGCGATCGCGCGGCCATCCTGGGCAAGGTCGTTTCCGTGATGCGACGTATCTGAGGGGTGTCCGGTCTCAGCGGCGATTGGCGCGGGGACCGTTGTATTCCTCATCGGTGACTTTGTCGCCCCATGTCGTTTCGGTGCTTCCGTCGCCGGGTCCTTCCCACAGTGCAAGGTGGCTCATGAAACGGTCGGGTGCTGCGCCGTGCCAGTGTTCCTCTCCCGCCGGGGTATAGACGGTCTCACCCGGGTGTAGTTCGACGATCTCGCCGCCGCGAGCTTGAACCAGCGCGGTCCCGGAGACGATGTGAAGGGTCTGTCCGAGGGAGTGGGAATGCCAGTCGGTTCGCGCACACGGTGCAAAGCGAACCATGTTGGCGCGCATCCTCGACGGCTCCTGGCCGGCATAGATGACGTCCCACCAGACGTCGCCGGTGAACCAGTCGCCGGGTGCCTTGCTGGTGGGCTGGGGCTTCAAGATTTCCATGAGGTCTCCTCGGAATCGAAAGGGCCGGTTCAGTTCTGCGTCAGCGGAATCCGTAGGCCGAGCGAACGTACAGTTGGTTGTCGGCACGGACGACCCAAATCGCGACGTACGGCCTTGCGGTGCCGTCGCGGCGGTTAGAGGAGATCTGCAATTCCTCGGCACCGCCGATCTTGGTCAGTTCAGCCTCGGTCCACGAGTGCGCCATCTCGAATTCCATTCCTCGGTTCGAATTGCTTTGTGGGACTTCGCGTTCTCGTGGACGGGACGATCAGTGCGAGGGCGATGACGAGACAAGCGGCGAGCAGGGCGGTTCCTGCAGTGAGAGCCGTGGACACGTGATCGGTGAGTGCCGTTGCAGCGTCGTCGGCAGAGGATCCGGCTCCTGACGAGACCGCGACGAGTACGCCGAGTCCGAGAGCGCTGCCCAGTTGGTGTGCAGTGTTGACCAATCCTGATGCGGCACCGGCATCCTCGGCCTTTACCCCGGAGATCCCGGCAGAAGTCAGTGGGGCGAAAGCCAACCCCTGACCGGCGCCGATCAAGATCATCGGAAGTGCTATCGCCGTGAGGTACGTGCTGCCGGGATGGACCAGACTGAGCCACGCCATCCCGGTTAGGGTGACGGCAATGCCAACCGACAGAATTGTGGAATTTCCGAATCGCGGTGTCAGTCGCGGAATAAGCATCGCCACAGCAAAATTGACGATCGTCATCGGGAAGAACGCGATGCCTGCTTGGAACGCGCTGAAGCCCATGACGCCTTGGAGTAGCTGAGTCGTGAAGTAGAAGAATCCGATCATGGCACCCAGATAGAGTATTCGGGCGGCATAAGCGCCGGATCGCTCCCGGCTACGGAACAACCGCAGTGGCATGATCGGCTGCTCCGCTCTCGCTTCGTTGAGGAAGA
>NZ_JBEOXI010000615.1:0-2037 GCF_040296465.1 Streptomyces sp. NPDC002130 | reverse complement strand
GGTCGCGCGAGTGACCGCCGAGGTCAGCGATGCGGACCGCGAATCCGTCATCGCCTCGGGCGTCGTGCTGTTGGCCTTGGCGCGTGGAGTCTCGTGGGTTCAGCTGACAAGCCTGCTTCATTCGGTGCTCTCGGCACGGAACGAAGTCGGGCACATCCATTCACGCGGGGGTGGTCCGGCGGGCGATCTGTTCGCCTTCGCCAACGCCGTCAGTGCGCTGCTGGACGCGCCGATCACGATCGAGGACCGAAGCTCGCGGGTCATCGCCTTCTCAGGCCGCCAGGAAGAAGGCGACGGTCCACGTATCGCGACCGTCTTGGAGCGGCAAGTTCCTGACCAGTACATTCGAGTGCTCGAAGAGGCCGGGGTCTTCGACCGGCTCTATCGCAGCGACGATCCGGTGTGGGTCTCGGCCGAGACCCTCGGTACGAAAATGGGTCGTATCGCCGTGTCCATCCGGGCCGGCGACGAGTTCCTCGGCTCCATGTGGGTGGCAACCGGTGAGCCGATGTCCGAGGACCGGATGCGAGCCTTGCGCGATTCGGCAGGGTTGATCGCGCTGCAGATGTTGCGTTTGCGCGGCGGCGCGGACGCCGAACGTCGACTGCGCGCAGACCTGATCGCAACCCTTCTCGACGGTGGGACCGGTGCGGTCGACGCGATGAACCGCCTCGGTCTCGGAACCGGCCCGGCACTCGTAATGGCTTTGGGCCGAAGGTCTTTCGAAGGTTCGTCGAAACCCGATGACGCCGCCCACGTGGTGCGACTGACCGACGCTCTGGCCATGCACCTCGGCGCCGTCCACTCACAGTCGGCGGCTGCCTTGGTCAACGGGACCGGCTACGCAGTGCTGTCCGTTCGCGGGCATTCCCCGGCCGAAGCCGAACTGCAGGCGTTCCGTGTGGCTTCGGATTTTCTGGACCGTACCGGAGCGTCCGGCGACACGATCATCGGAATCGGTCGGGTCGTGACCAGGCCGGCACAGTTGAGCCGATCGAAGCGTGACGCCGAACATGCCCTCGAAGTGTTGTTGGCGGGACGAGCGTCGGGCAGCGTCGCCACTTTCAGCAGCGTCCACGTCGACGCCATTCTGCTGGAGATTGCGTCGGAAGCCGCAGCCGAAGGCTTTTCGGACCTGGGGCCCATCGAGGCGATCGCCAGCCACGATGCTGCTCATGCGACCTCGTTCGTCGACACTCTCGATGCGTGGCTCAACGCGTTCGGTGATGTCGGTGACGCTGCAGCGTCATTGCACGTGCACCCCAATACCTTTCGGTATCGGCTCAGTAAGCTCAAGGGTACCGGACAGGATGCCGATCGCTACCGGAATGATCACGCCGAACAGACGAAGCCGCGACATGACGGTGGTGCGGTAGCGCGCGATCGGATCATTGGGTCCGGAAACCGGGACGAACACCGGACGCGCGCGGTACGCGAGAAGCATCGCGAGCCACACGATGGCTCCGACGACAATTCCGACGACGAGGAAGAGAACGAATCGCGTCAGCAGAACCTTGGTGAACACACCACGGAAGCCGACTTCACCGAACCACAACCAGTCCGTGTACATGCCGATCAGTCGCGGCCCCACGAGCAGCAAGGCCGCCACTACGACAGCCACCACCAACAAGATTCGACTGCGTCTGGACAGAGAGGGTAAACCTGCGGGGGGCCGCATGCCCACGTGCCACGCTCCAAGATTTGGCGACGCCGTGGCGTCGCAACCGATTGCATCGATCACTGCGGCCACGCCCGAGTGGACTTGGCCGTTTCCGACCACTCTACGTAACAACGGTCACGGGTTGACAACACGGAGAGCGGGGACCCGGACTGAAGGTGGGAGGATGAACGTGTGAGTGAAGAGAATATGAGCAGATCACCGAGTGCCCTCGCCCGGTGCGTTCATGAAGTTGTCGACCACATCGACGCCGAAGGCTGGGGCCCACCGGTGATCACCGCGGAGGCCTTCACGTCCACATGGCCGATGGTCAGCGCGACCCCGATCGCGGTGACGTCCGTGAGCGTGCCCTTGCTGAC
>NZ_JBEOXI010000614.1:0-2042 GCF_040296465.1 Streptomyces sp. NPDC002130 | reverse complement strand
GGCCTTGCCTCGACGGGCACCTTCGAGCCCGAGGACACCCATCAACCGTTCGACCGTGCACCGCGCGCTACCTCGATACCCTCTCGCCTCAGCTGAAGCCACACCTTGCGGGCGCCGTAGACCGAATAATTTTCGGTGTGCACCCGGCTGACCTCGACTTTAAGCCTTTCGTCGCGCAGAGACCGCCGAGACGCAGGACGGTTGCGGGCTTCGTAGTAGGTGGACGGCGCAATTGAGCAGCCGTGCTCGGTGAGCACCCTGCACATCGGCTCGACGCCGTACTTGCTCTTGATCGGTTGACGAAGTCGATGAAGTCCCCGGAAACTCCGGTGTGATTCAGCGGTGAGCCGGTCATGGTCCCGGAGAGAGATCGTGGAACGGAAGTCGAGATGTAGTCATAGATGACGGAGAGCGGGCCGCACCGAAAGGTGTGACCCGCTCTCGTCGATGTCCCATCACTCCGATCGGCGATGGACTTCTCGGAACTCTTAGTTTGCCAACACCACGATCTTGTTCGTGACCGCTGAGTTCGAGATGGTGATGGAAGGCGGTGTCGATGACGTCCCAGGGCTGAATTTCACGGTCTGGACCCCGACTTTGTAGCTGTTTTCACTCTTCCGAATACCACCGCTCTTGAGGGTGCTGTAGAAGAGTCCTCGCGCGTCGTTCGATTTCACGTAGCTCACTCGTGGTGAGACACCTGCTGGATTCGAGCTCCGATTGATCAGCGTTTCGGGGCTGTTGATGCTGCTCGCCTGCACCACGGGAATAGAGTTACTTCCGCCTTTCGGGACCAGGATCTCGATTACTTTGTCGAGGACGACTTGAACGACGACCCCCTTTGTTGCGTCCTTGAACTCCTTCTGCCAGTTGACCTTCTGGAGGTACTTCACAACTGCCCCCGCTGGGCCTTGCTGCGGTGCGACGACGGGGGTCGCGTGGACGACAGGGACGACGACGAAACCACCAAAAGCGGTGAACGCTGCGAGAGCAGCGGCAACCGTTGCAGTGCGGATGGAAGTTGACCTGGACATGTCGTTCCTCTCGGTCGGGCAGGCGCCCGGCGCGGCAACCTGCACAAACAGAGGCTAATGGGCGAACCTGCGCCGTTCAAGCACTCTGGTTGCTCCATAAATGGCACACTTGCCACATGGTGAACACAGCAGATCCCGCGTGGCTTCGATTCGTGGAGTTCGTCAAGGAAGACCTGGCGCATCTGACTCCGGTCGCACTTGCCGAAATGTTCAACGACGAAGAAGTGACACCCAAACGGATCGCGGACTGGAGGCGCGGCCACGGAAGGCCGAAATTGGCAGAACTGCCTCGCCTCAGCCTCGAGTGGACGTCATCTGCCGCTCACGACGGAGAGGTAGACGAGCTGTTCTTCGCCAGGATGCTCGATGCAGTCCCAGACGTGCAAGAGGCGCTTGCGCACGAAGTATGGCTGCACAGAAGGGTTTTCGAACTGCGCAGTGAACTCCGAGATCTCGAGATGTCGGTGCGTCATTCCGACACCACCGAGGCAACCGGCGCGATCATCGCAGCCACCACCGCGACGCAGAATTGGGCGGTCGCAGTTCAACCAGCTATTGAAGGACCCGGCGATCTTCGGTTTCACGTAGCGGACATCCTGGACTTTCGGCGGGTGTACAAGCAAGGGAACGACTCTGATGTCTCACTGCGGGACGAACGTAACGACCTGGAGAACGAACTGCATCACGTGCTGAACAGGTACGGGGCGGTCTACGCGCCTCGCGCCCCCACTCAATGGATGAGTAAGGCAGACGCGGAGGCTTCAGGGGACGCTGAACCCGACAGGTTGCGATACTCCGTCAGGCACACGATCGCCGAGCGTAGCCCGGATCGTCAGTGGCAGCACAAAGATGTCCCGGCTGTCGCCATCGTCTCGTTGACCGACGGTCCTTGGCCGGCAGATGTCGGTGCACTCCTCGCGAGAATGTTGGGTTACGGATTCTTCACTACTCGGAAAATTGCGCAAGGGTATAGGCCCAACAACAGCCTCCCCACCAGCGAAGAACTAG
>NZ_JBEOXI010000613.1:0-2048 GCF_040296465.1 Streptomyces sp. NPDC002130 | reverse complement strand
GTCGCGGTACGCCCACCCACATGAATGACACTGCCGTGGGCTGTCAGTTCGTCACCGTCGAGAGGCACCGTGCGGATGTAGTTGAGCTTGAGTTCGAGGGTCGTGTATCCGACGCCCGCCGGAAGCATCGTGTGTACCGCGCAGCCCATGACCGAATCGAGCAGCGTTGCGCAAATGCCGCCGTGGACAGTGCCGAGGGGGTTGCTGAAATCGGCGCGCGGGGTCAGGGCGAAGCTCACGGATCCTTCGTTGACCTCGCGCATCTCCATGCCGAGGAGGCGTCCGATGCTGGGTCGGTCGTTGACCTGTGTCCCCATCCAGCGGAGAAGTTCGAGGCCTGTCATCTGCGCCGGGTCGACGGTCGCGGTTGTCTCGTCACTCATTGTTTCATCCCATCACTATGTAGGTCGTCATACATAACGTAGCGTATGAGTCGACAGGTGTACCGACGGCCGAAGGATCTGTGACATGGCAGAGCTGAGCTCACGTGATCGCATGATTCGCAGTGCGGTCGAATTGATCAGTCGCAACGGTGTCGATGCGACGTCCTTCAGTGAAGTCATCAAGCACAGTGGCGCGCCTCGAGGGTCGATCTACCATCACTTTCCAGGCGGTAAGACCGAGCTGATGGTCGAAGCCGTACGCGCGGCCCGCCTTCGGGGTAGCGGGTCTTGTCGATCATGTGCAGGAACCGCAGTCCCAGTTCAGGGTCACCGGCAACCGGATGCGCACGTAGGAGCGCTTGGATCTCCCACGCCTGAGCCCACTTCGCGTAGTACGCGTCGTAGGACTCGAGAGTGCGCACCATCGGTCCGTTACGACCTTCCGGGCGCAGTCCGGTGTCGACTTCGAGCGGCGGATCAGTACTCGGAGCACCGAGAAGCTTGCGCACCTTGTCGGCAATGCTGTTGGCCCACTTGACCGCAACGGTCTCGTCGACGCCCTCACGGGGTTCGCACACGAACAGCACGTCGGCATCAGATCCATAGCCGAGTTCGCCGCCGCCGAGTCGACCCATGCCGATGACGGAGAAGCTGGCCGGCGCCTCGGTTCCGAGTTCGGTGACGCTGGCCTTGATCACCGCGGAGAGCGACGCGTTGAGCACCGCAGCCCACACCGAGGACAGCGCCTTGCAGACGGCGGGCACATCGAGCATGCCGAGGATGTCGGCCGAAGCGATGCGTGCAAGTTCGTGTCGCCGCAGCGAGCGGGCCGCGGCCACAGCACGATTGGGATCACTGTGTCGGCCGGAGGCGGTGAGGATTCCGCGAGCGACGTCTTCGGGCTTCGGCTCGACCAGGCGCGGACCACTCGGTGAATCCGCGAACAAACGGATCACGTCGGGTGCCTTGATGAGCAGATCAGGTAGATACGCCGACGAGCCCAGTACGGTCATCAGACGCTCGGCGACTGCAGCCTCGTCGCGGAGCAGGCGCAGGAACCAGGTCTGGTCGACGAGCGCGTCCGAGAGCCTACGGTATGCAAGCAGACCTGCATCGGGATCCGGTGTGTCAGCGAGTGATTCGAGCAGAGTCGGCAGTAGAAGCGCTTGAATCCGACCCTTACGTGAAGCGCCACTCGTCAGTGCTGTCAGATGTCCGAGTGCATGCTCGGGTGCCGTGTAACCCAGAGCTGCCAACTGCCGAACCGCCGCTTCGGGTCCCAGGACCAGTGCTTCCTTGTCCATCCGCGCCACCGATTCGAGAAGCGGGCGGTAGAACAGTTTGGCGTGCAGGCGGCGAATACGATGTGAATTCCGCTTGATCTCGGCGCGCAGGACTCCGAGGGAATCCAGACGCCCGTCGGGCCGCATGTGCGCGGCGCGGGCCAGCCAACGCAGCGCTTCCTCGTCGTCCGGCGGCGGCAGGGTGTGCGTGCGCTTGAGCTTCTGCAACTGCAGACGGTGCTCGAGAAGGCGCAGGAATTCGTACGACGCGGTCAGGTTGGCGGCGTCGTCGCGGCCGACGTATCCACCCGCCGCCAATGCGGTCAGTGCATCGACCGTACTCTGGACGTGCAACGAACGGTCGGCCCGGCCGTGCACCAAT
>NZ_JBEOXI010000612.1:0-2058 GCF_040296465.1 Streptomyces sp. NPDC002130 | reverse complement strand
CCCGCTGGGCGCCGTCGGAGATTCGCCACAGGGTGAGTGATGTGGCCGAGCGCCCGTCGGGGCGGCACACGACGACGGTCGATCGGTCGCCAGAGACCAGGAGCCGGTCGGCTTCGCGCACGACGGTCCGGCTCCTGCCGGTGGCCATGTCGACGGCGAGCAGAGCGACGCGGAACTCGTCCCCTTTCGGTGGGGAGACCTCTACCAACAGGCGCCGCTTTCCGGGGTCGATCCACAGGTTGCCGCCCATGTTCCGGGGCGCTGGAACCCTGCCGCCGACGGTGCCGCCGTCCAGGTCCCACCACATCAGGTCGTCCCCGTCGCGGACGGCGACGGTCCGTCCGTCCTCGGACATGGCGAACCCGCTGCTGCTGTCGGCGTAGTCGATCAGGTTCTTCACCTTGGGCAGTGCGTGGACGGCGCCGATGAGGCGTTCGGCGTTCGGGTGTACGTCGAACCAGCCGGCCGACCCGTCCGCGCAGACGAACGCGACCCTGCTGCCGTCGGCCGACACCATGGCCATGATCAGCTGTTCGCGGGAAAACTGTTCGCTGCGCACGGTGCCGGTGAGGGCCCCCACGAAGAGGGTCGCGCGGCCCAAGGCCGACCTCGCGAAGACGACGTTGCCGTCCCTGCTGGTCTGGAACTGCTGCATTGTTCCCAGCAGTCCGGAGACCATGCGGGTGGAGCCCGAGTGGGCCAGGTAGTGTCGCAACAACTGGCCGCGCGCCTCCGTCGTGGGCGCGGTCTCATACGCCGCGAGCGCCAGTTTCACCGACAGCACCGGGTCGAACTCCGCTTGGTCCTGCGACAACTGGGCCAGGGAACGCGAGTCGGCAAGTGCCTGGCGTTCCTGGCTTTCCTGTCGCGCGTACACGAACAGCGTGCCGAACAGCAACGCGAGGACGACGAGAATGCCGAAGCCCGACCGGAGCGCCCGGCGTCGGCGGGTGCGTGACCGCTGATACGCGCGGCCGAGTTCCAGGTACTCGTGCTCGGCCTCGGTCAGTTGGGTGCCGCGTTCGGCCAGCCACGGTCCGGCGCTTGCCAACGCGACTGCGGTCGGCAGCAGTTCGGGTGGACGTCCGCCCTCGTCCCAGCGGCTCCTGTCGTGGCGGAGCGACTCCCGCCAGACCAGGAAGGAACGATCCTCCGCGGCCCACTCCGCCAGCCTGTCCCAGCTGGAGATGAGGGCCTCGTGGGCCAGTTCGACGGTTTCGGTCCCCTCGGCGTCCCGGCCCGTCACCAGGAGGCGGGTGGTGGCGAGCTGTTGCGCGACCCACCATTCCGCCTCGTCCAGTTCGCCGCGCGATACCATCCGCCGGGTGACACCGGCCGATTCCAGGGGCACGCGAATGAGCTGGGTGAACAACCGCCGAGCAGCCTCCTCGTAGGACTCCGGGACATGGGTGTTCCAGACCTTGACGAGGTGGTCGTGCAGCGCGCCGGCGACCCCGCCGATCTTCTCGTACGCCTCATGGGTGAGACGTCCCTGTGTCTGCTGCTGCTCCCGCCAGAGCTGGTCGAGGGCGAAGCCGAGGAGGGGCAGCGCACCGGGCTCGGCACCGGTGTCTTCGATGATGCGGTCGACCAGGTGGGGCTCGTACCGCACGCCGGGGACGGCGTCCACCGGCAGGGTGACGATGTCACGGAGCTGGTCGGGGTGCATGGGGCCGAGGGCGTACGTCTGCTGCCCGCCGAACGCGTGCCCGAGCCGCGGGTGGTCGAGGACGGCGCCCAGGAAGTCGGCCCGCAATGTGGTCAGCACGCGGACCGTGTCCGGCAGGGTTCCGCCGAACAACACCCCGGCCAGCTCGTCGACGGCCGCCGCATCGCGGGCGAGCAGTTCCTCGAACTGGTCGAGCACGACCAGCAGTCGACGGCGGCCCTGCCGTTTCAGTAATCGCGGGACGGCATCGGCCATGCCGCCGTCCCTGACCAGGACCTGGGTGAACCTCGGGACTTGCTCGAGCCGGTCCGTCTCGGACAGGCTGGGCTCCAGCTGGGGCAAGATGCGGGAAGCGGCGATCCGGCTGGCGGAGGGGCTGCCGGACGAGC
>NZ_JBEOXI010000611.1:0-2072 GCF_040296465.1 Streptomyces sp. NPDC002130 | reverse complement strand
CGCACAGGCGGGAGCCATCAGCAGCGGTCGCGCACGCTCACGGAGCTCCACCACGCGCGGCTCGTCGCCGTACGGACGACGGGGGAGAAGCGTGGCTGATCCTCTCGGACATTGCCGAACACCTCGGTCTCCGAACGCGATCCGAACTGCACGATCTGATCGCGGCCGGTGGGCTCACTGTTGTCGACCGCATGGACGTCAAACCGACGCACGCAAAGGTCAGTGACCGAACCGATGCGCTTCACGCTGCCCGGGCACGCGAAACGACGTCGCTCTGGCGGCTTCGCCGTCGTTGAACTCATTCTCAGTCAACGGCATTTCCTTGCTATGAAATGGTAATGAACGAGTAACAAATCGGGTCTAGTTTTCTTCGCAGTCGCACATCGTCACGCACTCCGGAGGAAACTCGATGGAAAACACGCTTGCCCGCAACGCAGCCGAAGACCTGACGAAAGGTCTTGGCCGACGCGGATTCATGAGGGCAGTCGCGGCTCTCGGTGCGGGAGTAGGCGTTGCCGGTGTGGCTTCGGGGTGCGCGCACTCCAACGCGTCGCCAGCTGGATCATCCTCCTCTGCACTGCCGTTCGCCGATGGTGTGCCGATTCTGCAACCGGGCAGTGGAAACGTCAGCGGCGACCACTATCTGAGTTCGGATCCGTCGGACGTCATGTGGGGCTACGTGCCCAACATCCACACCCGCGAGGTGATGCGGATGAAGTCGGGCCAGACCGTCACCATCGACGCCCTCTCGCACGAGGGAATCCTCGAGGATCAAGGGCGCAATCCCCTCGAATACTTCGGCAGCAAGGGCGTTTCCGAGAAGGACGTGCTCGAGGATGCGATTGCCGTTGCGGCCGAATACAACCGAACCGAACGGAACTTCGACAAGGACGGCCCACATGTCGTCACCGGCCCGGTCTTCGGCGAAGGCGCACAGCCTGGAGACGTACTCAAGATCGAGACACTCGAAGCGATTCCCCGAGTGCCGTACGGGGTTGTGTCGAGCAGGCACGGCAAGGGCGCTCTTGCTGTCACGGCAGACGGAACCGCTCCCGCGGGAATCACTCTGGACGAAGGGACGCGGAAATGCTTGGCCGAGGAAGGCACGAATCTCACGCTACGCGTGTACCTCGACACATTCCCAGGGCTCGAGAGCTTTGGAGTATTTGACCGTTTCGCGTTCACCTGTGGTTCAGCAACCGTGCGCGGAGCGCGGGATCGCTCGCGCAGTCGATTGCAGTCCACGCGAGCGCGAGGGCGCCGTCCAGCACTGCCTTGTCGCCGGTTTCCGCGCGGCAGTAGGGGGTGAACTCTGCCTGATGGTTGCTTGCGCCGTTGCATTCGATCCCGATGATCGGGTGGATCGTCGGAATACGATGCGAGACGTTGCCCATGTCGGTGGATCCCGCTGCGGGACCGTCGTACTCGAAGAAAACGCGTCCGAGCGCTTCGCTGTTCCTCTGGTAGAGCGCGCTCATGTCCGCGTCCCACCGGGATTCGCCGTACGCCGGTGAAGGTTCCGTGATGGTCACTTCGCAGCCGGTTGCGGTCGCTCCGGCGGTGAAGCAGCGTTCCACCTTGGGCTTGACGGCTACTACGCCGTCGAGTGTGTCGGCTCGAACCGCGTAGGCTTCGTTCTGATTGCGCTCGTGTCCGCGATAGTTGGAACCGGCGACCTCTGGCGCCGGTTGCTCATGCTTGCGCTGGTGGCGATCTGGGGTCTGCGGTTGGCGACGCACATGGCGATCCGATCGCGAGGCAAGGGTGAAGATCCGCGGTACGAAGAAATGCTCGGACGAGCGACGGGTAGCCGAACGCTGTATGCACTCCGCAAGATCTATCTCACGCAGGGGATTTCGTTGTGGTTCGTCTCCCTGCCGATCCAGGTCGCAGCAGTATCGAACGGCAGCTTCGGATTTCTTGTCGTACTCGGTATCGCGCTGTGGATAGTAGGCGTCACGTTCGAGACGGTTGGCGACCGACAGATGGAGGAGTTCACCGAAGCACCGACCACGAAGGGGGAACGGCTCGATGACCAGCCGCGCAGCGGGGGACACGGCATGGGTGCTCGA
>NZ_JBEOXI010000610.1:0-2096 GCF_040296465.1 Streptomyces sp. NPDC002130 | reverse complement strand
GACATACCGAGCCCCTTCTCTTCCGAAGCGAGTTCCCGCTGTATCTGAACTCAGACTACGTCGCCGGCGACGAATTTCGCCGTCCCCTCGGGTCAGTACTCATGACCGAGTAATCATGATTCACGACGGACGGAGCACGCATGCCCGGACAGTTGGAAGGCAAAACCGCACTGATCACCGGAGCCGCCCGAGGTCAGGGCCGAAGCCACGCCGTGCGACTGGCGCAGGAGGGCGCGAACATCATTGCGCTCGACATCTGCCGTCAGATCGAATCGGTGGCCTACCCGATGGGAACCGACGACGATTTGAGGCAGACAACGGCAATGGTCGAGGCCCTCGGGCGACATGTCGTCGCGCGAGAAGTCGACGTTCGCGATTTACCTGCGCTAGAAGCTGCAGTATCCGAAGGAATTGCGGAGTTGGGCAGCCTCGACATCGTCCTGGCCAACGCCGGTATCGGCATGATGTCCCCGGATATCGACGATGCTCGCGCCTTCCGCGACCAGATGGAGGTCAACCTATTCGGCGTCTGGAATACCGTCCAGGCCGCAGCGCCCCCGATGATCGAGCAAGGGACAGGCGGCGCAATCGTCCTGACCGGATCAACACTGGGACTTGTCGGTCGCGGAGGTGACGGCACCGGCGGGTCCGACGGCTACTGCGCGAGTAAACATGCCATCGTGGGGCTTGGTCGGACGTGGTCGCACTGGCTTGCTCCCCACAATATTCGTGTCAACTCCGTGCACCCGACGGGCGCGAATACACCCATGGTCGTCAACGACGCCGTCGCGAAACTGTTTGCGGACTCCCCCACATCGAGCGGAGCCGACGTGGGCAACCTCTTGCTGCGTGGCGGTTTCGCCGGCCTGCTCGTTCAGGACCGCGTCCAATAGCAGGTCGGCCAGCAGCTCGTGCCGCCGGTCGGGGATGTTCACGGTGATCTGGGCGCCGGTGGGCTCGTACACCTTCGGCTGCCTGCCGACCTTGCGGGTGCCGCCCGGCGCTTCATAGTGGGCGCGCAGCAGGCCGGCGTCGACCAGCTTGTCGAGGTGGAAGGCGGCGAGCTTGCGGGAGATGCCGACGCTGGCGGCGGCCTCGTCGCGGGTGACGGGGCGCCGGGCCCGCCGGACGAAGGCGAACATGCGCCGGCGCGAGTTCTCGCTCAGGACGCTGACGGAGTCGATGGCGCTGTCGGCCGGATCGGCCTGCGCGGGCGGGTCGGAAGCCACACGACCACGGTAACTCCCACACACGTGGGAGCGAGAGCTGTCCGGGCGGTGTGGTCTGCGCGTCTTGACGCCGACGCCGAATAAAGGAAAAACTTGTTGGTGAAACTCTTGGAGGTCACCATGGTCCCGCTCTCACCGCACTCGGCATCGGAGGCAGCCGACCTGACGGCACCCGTACGGCCCGCCCTGCGGGTCGTCCACGAACCCGACGGGATCGACCTGGCCGCCGCCGAGGTCGCGGCAGGCCGGTTCCTGGAGGCCCTCGGCATCTCCACGGCCTCGGAGAGCCTGCGCGGCACACCCGGCCGGATGGCCCGCGCCTACGCCGAACTCTTCAGCCCGCGCCCCTTCGACCTGACGACGTTCCCGAACGACGAGGGCTACGACGAACTCGTCCTCGCCCGGCGCATTCCGGTCCGTACCGTCTGCGAGCACCATCTGCTGCCGGTGGTCGGCACCGCGCACGTCGGCTACCTGCCCGGCGCCCGCATCCTGGGCCTGTCCAAGCTGGCGCGCGTCGTCGAGCACTTCGCCTGCCGCCCCCAGGTCCAGGAGCGCCTGACCAAGCAGGTCGCCGACTGGCTGCAAATCCATCTGGAGCCCAAGGGCGTCGGCGTGGTCATCGAGGCCGAGCACTCCTGCATGACGCTGCGCGGTGTGCAGGCCACCGGCTCCGACACCCTGACCTCGACCCTGCTGGGCCTCCTGCGCTCCGACGCCCGCTCCCGCGGCGAGTTCCTCGCCCTGACGGGGGTGGCCAAGTGAGCGCGGCGCGGGGGCCCCCCCCCCCCCGGGGGGGGCGCCGGGGCGCCCCGGCCGCGGGGGGCCCCCCCCACCGCGCGACAGGGGGCGGGGGGGACGGGCGGG
>NZ_JBEOXI010000609.1:0-2098 GCF_040296465.1 Streptomyces sp. NPDC002130 | reverse complement strand
GGCAGCGTGCCCGCGGTCGACGGGCCGGACCGGGCGGCGGGCGCCATCGGACAGGGGCAGGTCCAGATGAGCCCGCTGAACATGGCTGCGAACCACCTCGGCGAGCGTCGCCGCAGGCGTCGTCTTCGGCAGAAATCCGCGGACGCCGGCTGACAGTGCCTTCTTCAGGTATCCGGGACGCCCGTGGCTCGTCACGATGATCGAGGCGCACCCCGAGACCGTCTGCGCAATCTGTTGCGCCGTCTCTATACCGTCGATACCTGCCATTTGAAGGTCGAGCACGGCTACGTCAGGTTGATGCTTTGCAGCAGCGATCACGGCATCCTCGCCGGATTCGGCTTCTGCGACGACAACGATGTCGTCCTCGAGCGACAACATCATTGCCAGCGCCGAGCGGATCAGGTTCTCGTCGTCGGCCAGCAGTACCTTGATCGGCTCGGTCACCGAGACTCCTTCGTTCGGGACGGAAAGTGGGCGGTGAGGGTGAAGCGATCTTCGTCCTGCACGGTTTCGACAGTTCCTCCGACGGCGCCGACGCGCTCGCGCAATCCGTTCAGGCCGGTTCCGTTGTTCGGCTCTGCGATACGTGCGCCGTCGTTGGCGATCACGACGCCATCCGCCAACACTTCGATGCTGCAATTCTCGGCACTGGAGTGCCGGAGAATGTTGGTCACGCCTTCACGGACGACCCAGGCAGCGGCTTCGGCCAGTTCCACCGGTAGTTGATCTGCCGATCCACGTATCGCAGTGGAGATTCCGGCGGCCTCGAGCAGAGACTGCGCACCGGCCAGCTCCGATGCCAAGGCGATGGACCGGTATCCCCGAACCAACTCGCGCGCTTCGTCGAGTGAATCTTGCGCAAGTTCGCGCACTTCGTCCATCTGCGCGGCGGCACGATCGTCGCCGCGTCGTGAAAGCGTGGCTGCAAGTTCACTTTTCACCGCAATTGCAGACAGTGCCCGCCCGACGACGTCATGGAGATCGCGAGAAAATCGCAACCGCTCCTCGGCGACGGACAGAGCGGCGGCGGCTCCGCGCGCCTCGTCCAATTCGGTGACCATCCGCAGCAGCCACACCGACATGTAGACGGTCAGCCCCATGAAGCCGGCAACGATTCCGACGGACACGCCGCTTTCCGGACCCGCAAGCAGTCCCAATACAACCCCGGCGGCCACCGAGCCCACGATCAGCCAGCGCAACGACGTCAACCCCGCAAGGGGCACGACAAGGATTGCCGCCAGCCAGAAGTACGGGCCGTTCTCGCCATTGCTTCCCAAGGCAATTCCCGCCGAGCAGAACGCCGACAACGTCATCACGGCAAGAGGAATCTGGACGGGCTTGGCCACGACTCCGCCCAGATCAGGCATCCGAGACACGGCGATGACGCACGCAACGGCACTGATTCCGAGGAAGACACCCGACAGGTACCGAACCGCAACTATCTCGGTGACCGCACCGAAGCCACCGAAAACCACTGCGACCATGATGAACGATTGCCGCGTGTAGAGGCGAACCTTGTCGACGTTCGACGCGGTTCGCCACGTCCGTCTCGGATTCCAGCGTCCGAAGTTCTGCGCGATCATGCCCACTACCTTCTCAGAGTTCTACGAACGCGGTTCCCAGCGGAAGTGGACGTTCGCAATCAGAACCGAACCGACGATCCACGCCAGCATGACCAACAGCGGTTGCCCAGCCGAACCGAAGGTGTCGACAAATCCGGCCGCAGCACCGGGCGCATCGCCCAGATCGGCCAGTTCGCCAGTGGTTCTCCCCAGCCATCCGAGATTGAGAAGGTCGACTACCGCGGCCAGCGGAGTGAAATCGAGAATGCGAGCAACGTTGTCCGGCACGACGTTCCTGATCGAAGACATACCTGCCGTCGCCAGAATCAGAATCGGCATGCAGGTGATCTGCGCTGCCTCCGCGTTCCGAGTGACAGCCGAAGTGATCAACGCCAGCGCGGTGAAGAGCGCAGCGCCGCCGATCACCGCGACCAGCACCAGCACCGGATTGACCGGAGCACTGCCGCCGAGAACCGTCCCATTCCGGTCCTCGGCGTCCAGCGCCTTCGCGCCGAGGGCCAGCACGCCCTTCTCGG
>NZ_JBEOXI010000608.1:0-2106 GCF_040296465.1 Streptomyces sp. NPDC002130 | reverse complement strand
GCGGACGCGGATGGGCTCTGGACCCTGCAGACGTCGATCTTCCCTGAAAATCGCGCCTCCGTCTCCCTGCATCACTCGGCAGGGTTCCGCACCATCGGGATCCGCGAGAAGATCGCCCAACTCGACGGGATCTGGCGCGACACAGTCCTGCTCGAACGCCGAACGGCAGCGGATTCCTGATTTTCTGAACCGCCAATCGAAGCATTTTTCGGCAATCGATCCGCCATATGTGATCAGCAACTCGAAGCAACCCCTTAGCTCGAGTGCAGAGTGAATCTGCTGAGACGTGATTCCCGCTGTAACTGGCAAATTATTCGTGGGCTGGTGTCACGTCCTCCTGCAGTGAGTTCTTGAGGGCTCGGGATCAGCGGCTTCACAGCAGAGCGGTCACCGTCGGGGATGTACGTGCAGACGAACTGGAGCGGGTGAAACTGAAAGTCTTCGCGAGTCGCCGATCGGAGTGTGCAACGCCGCCTGCATCTACATGCCGGTTGAGTATCACATCTGCTGCTCTCGCTTGCCTGTCACTCGGCTGCCCGGTAGCTCGATTGGGCAGGACTGTGCAGATTGTTGCTGAAAAGCGGTCGGTCCATGCCAGGGGTGCGGAGGTCGAGCGAGGACGGCTAGACCACGGGTTGCGCGGCGTCCTTGTCGAGAATTCCGTCTCTCTCCCACGGCCACGTCATCAGAGCCCAGATGATGAATACGATTGTCATCCCAGAAAACAGATACACCGGCCACGGACCCATCAGGTCCAGCAGCGATGCGGTGGAAGGTTTGGCGTTGAGAAAGCCGTAATTGGTATCGGCGATGCGATTGAAGATGAAAGTGACTATCGCCCATGTCAGCGTGACCAGTACCGCGAAGCGGTAGCTGCGCCATGTAGGTCGCATTCTCCGGCCCCACGTGAGATAGATCGCGGCCCAGACGACAAACAGGTGAATCGCCCAGAAGGCAAGAAACTCGTAACCGGGGAAGTCGGGCCCGGCCAGAGCCGGTGAAATCAACGCCTGCGTACTCAATACAAGCCCCCAGTAGTAGGTGAGGGCGAACGGCCAATGTCGGTGCGACCACAATGCGTAGATCGCGGACACTGTCGCGAGATCGGTGAGTTGTAAGGGTACGGATCCTCCTAGCGTGGGTGAGGACAGCGAGTAGAGCACCGCCGAGCCGTATATCACCGCCAGTATTCCGCCGAGGGCGCGGCTGAGGTGGCGAGCTTGCGCTTCGGTCTGTCTACGTCCCGCCCAGATCAGAAACACCGAACCCGCGACAAACAGAGCGATGGCTGCCCAATGCGATGGGCCGTACGCCGAGAACTCGGGTTGTGCAGAATACACATCTCTCACTTCCTCAGCGCCGCCGAACGCACTGTTCCATAACAACCTTCGCAGATAGCTGTCCCAGTTCGGAAGTGCCGTTCTCCGGCTTAGTTGACGATGATCGTGTCCGCGGTGCGAGAAAGGGCGTAGCTGTGCAGTGGCTTCTGAGCAGGTCGTTGCACGACCGAGCCATCGACGATGGAGTATCGGCTGCCATGACATGGGCAGTTGATCGTTCCATCGCTGACCTCGGAGACTACGCATCCCTGGTGGGTACATACCGCAGAGAAGGCTTGGAACACGCCTTCCTGCGGCTGGGTGATCACGACTTGCTCGTCCGCCAGAATGACTCCGCCGCCGACAGGAACCGCTGATATCGGAACCTCGGCACTGCCCAGGGTTACGCCGGGTGCATTGCTGTTGTTCTGGGTGCTACATCCGGCAACGGCGAGACAAGTTGTCGCGCAGGCTGTGAGGAGGACCGTTCTGCGCCCGACCTTGATGTCGGATGGATCGATCGTGCTCATGCGGGGACCACCAAACCAGTGAGAAACATCAGGAGTATTCCGACACCGACGCCGACGAGAACCATCGGATCCAGATCCGAGCGGCCTTGTGTGCGCAAGGACGGTGCAATTTGGATGACGACCTGGATGATTGCGCCGACCCCGACTCCGAGCAGCAACGCAGCCGGCCTCCTGGTGCTCCCCGGTGCGCAGCACGCCGAGCAGGCGGCGCATCTCGGCGAGGGCCTGGCGGCCGGTGGAGGAGATGGTCTCCAGGG
>NZ_JBEOXI010000607.1:0-2152 GCF_040296465.1 Streptomyces sp. NPDC002130 | reverse complement strand
AGGAGCTCTACGGCGAGGATCTGACTGCAGGACGCGTCGACATGATCGTCGGGTGGAGCCGAGCGGGCGCCGACACGGCGACGTCACTGGCCTCCCGGTTCAGTTGCCCGACAGCACCTTCCGTCCCCGCGCCGGCTTCGGCAGTGCCCGCTCCGACGCCGTCGCAGACGCCGGAGCCGGTCCGTACGACAAGCGTCGAGGCCCCGAGCAATCTGTCCGGGCTGTGTGATCCTGCGCTACAAGGTCGGATCGACGAAGCGCTCAGTGGAGTCGGGGATCTCGGATCGTTGATCAGCGATGCGGAGCCCAAGCTGTGGGACCTTGCGGCGGTATTGCCGATCGTGCAGTCACGGGCGCTGGTCGCAGTCGGTACCGGCGTCGAGGGCGTCGTACTCGACGGCCCGGTGCAGGTAGGGATATTCGGAAACGCTACGGACTGGGTGAGGGTGGCAAAGTGACGGCGTCGGCGAAGCGACTTCTGTTGGTGCACGCACATCCGGACGACGAGACAATCCCTGCGAATGATGTCGATCAGATCCGCCGACTCACGATGCACGAGCGCCGCCAACTCCATCGGTGCGATCGGATAACCGTCGTCGAGACGTCGCGACAAGAGATCGTCGTAGATTCCATCAGCCAAAGCCCGCTCGATCAATGGCACTTTCACGATGTCGGCGTCAAGCAGCCGGTACTCACTCAAACCGTCGACGTATCTGCCGAGCATGGTCGATTTGCCAGCCCCCGGCACCCCCGCCGAAATGATCGCAGAACCTTCCTCCTTCGGACCCTCATGTCTATCGAGATAGTCGGAAAACAATTGCCGATGAAACTTCGACCGGGCCGGATCGTTGATCCGATAACGTGATTTCGTGCTGTCGGCCGAATCAGTCCGCAGGACACCGCCTTCCGCACACAACGCGGCTAACTGCATGCCGACAGCAGTACGCAACTCGTCGACGCCACTCACGGCGAACTGAGGCGATCGAGGATCTCGTTCTGACGGTCAGCCAACGCCTGAAACTGATCGTCAGTGAGGAAACCCCGGTAGTACGCCAACTCGACCTCGTTCCAGTCACCAGTGATATAGGCGTCGGTCTCGTTGCCGTTGACGGTGGGGAGATACCCGAAGGTATACCGCCAACCCATCAACCGTTCCATCATTTCCGCCGGGTCGATTTCGCCCGCCGCACACCGATCTATCACCTCAGCCGGCGTCTCACGAACCAAATCAGGATCATGCTCCGCACGCTGAAGCAACCGCGTAACCGTCGCTTGCGAGACGGTCCCCAGACGATCACTGATCACCCGATGGGTATAGCCCCGCCTACTCGCATCGACAATAAGCCGAAGTCGATCACGGTCCGCGACACGATCACGTGCCCCGCGTCGAGCGAGCAAGTCGGTGAACTGATCATCGACAGTCACTGGCCCCACCTCCTTGATTCACTATGCATCAAGATTACGGCAGGAACACACAAGCAACAACCCCGCACGAGAATGCCGAGATTTCAACTGGACATGCCCTGCATCCGGTGCCGCGAAGCTCAGGGGCGTATCGACTTCGGCCACGCCGTCGCATCCTTTGCCGTAACAGCGGGGTGCGCGATGATGACGGCAATGAAACTGGGGATCGACATGCCCAACCCGTGTGAGAGCGTCGCCGCGACCTTGTCTCCTTCGAGCCACGCGCTCGGATCATCTGCGAGGTAGAAGCGGAAATCTGTGTCGTACGGAGGATTCAAAGACTCGGTGACCACACCGGGGCCAGTCGCCCCGTTCCACATCCACGCCACTGATCCCAAGGAACCGGGACCACGACCTCTAAAAGAACTGACGATATTCGCGGCATAACCCTTCACCGCGTCCTCGAACCGGCTGAAGGTAACCGCCCCACTCTCACTGTTACGCTCGGATGCCGAGATCGCGACGTACCCGTTCGCGGTCTTTCTCACACCGCGATACCCGTCGAAGAACCGCCCACCGCTACTACGCGGAAGTTCCGTCACAACGTATCCTTCACCCGAAAATGCCGGGTCATTCCATTCCAACCCGAACGCGGCAGGAATGACAGCACGCAGATAGTCGACGGTCGCAGTGAACTCGGCGACCTCGTCATCGGTCAGCGATCCGGTTCCGAGGAAGTTGTTCTCTT
>NZ_JBEOXI010000606.1:0-2179 GCF_040296465.1 Streptomyces sp. NPDC002130 | reverse complement strand
GAGTCGGTCAGGTCGCGCACGCCCAGGGCGTGGGCCTCGATGCGGTGGTCGATGCCGCGGATCCAGGCGGGGCGTGCGCACAGATCCCTGGCCCGGTCTCCCGCAGCGAGGATCACGGCGGCGGCGCCGTCGCCGATGGGCGGGCAGTCGCCGGTGCGCAGGGGCCGTACGAGGTAGTCGCCCTGCGGTACGGGGCCGCGCAGCTGTGCGTGCGGGTTGGTGCGCGCCGCCTCGCGGTTGCGTGCGGCGACGGCGGCGAGGGCGGGCTCGTCGGCGTCACCGGCGTCGACGAGGGCCTGCGCCTGGAGGGCGGCGAGGGCGACGGAGTCGGGCCACAGGGGGGCCACGTAGTACGGGTCGAGCTGGCGGGTCAGGACGTCGCGGACCGAGCCGGGCGAGGATTTGCCGTACGAGTAGACCAGGGCGGTGTCGGCGTCGCCGGTGAGGAGTTTCGTCCAGGCCTCGTACAGGGCCCAGGCGCCGTCCATCTCGACGTGCGACTCGGAGATCGGCGGCCAGGCTCCGACGCCGTCGAGGGCGAGGGTGAAGGAGAAGGCGCGGCCGGCGAGGTAGTCGCTGGAGCCGGAGCAGGTGAAGTCGATGTCGGCGGTCTTCAGGCCGGTCCGGTCGAGCACCTCGTGCAGCACCGGCATCAGCATCTCCACCTCGGAGAGCTCGTCGCTCGTGCGCCGGTGGTCGGTCTGGGCGAAGGCCACGACGGCGATCTCGCGGTCCTGCGGTGCGCTCGTCACAACAGCTCCTTGTAGGTGTCGTAGTCCGCGTCGGGTTCGCCGGTGGGCCGGTAGTGGTCGGGGTAGCGGGCGCCCTCGGTCCACACGGGTTCGACGCGCAGGCCCATGCGGACCTCGTCGTAGGGGATGCCGCCGATCCGGCCGTGCAGCGCGAGGCCGGCGCCGTCGAGGGCGATGTGGGCGTAGACGTACGGCACCTCGATGTCGAGGTTCTTCGCTTTGATGTTGACGATGCAGAACGTGGTCACGGTGCCACGCGGGCCCACCTCGACCTGCTCGGATGTGGCGACCCCACAGGTGGGGCACGCGCCTCGCGGGGGGACGTACACCTTGCGGCAGGACGGGCAGCGTTCGCCGACGGTCCGCCGGCCGGAGAGGGCGTTGATGTAGGCGGTCTGGGCGCGGCCGGGCGAGTAGGTGTAGTCGAGACGGGCCTCGGCGACGATGCCGCTGACCGGGTCCTCGAACTCGCCCGCGTGGACGGTGACGGTGGAGACCTCTCCGTCGTACGGCTCGAAGCAGGCGATGTCCGTGATGGCACCGGTTCGTTCCCCGGCCCAGCGGACGCGGACGCGCATGCCGGTGTGGACGGCGTCGGGGCCGGGGGCGTCGAGGGCGTGCAGGAGGGCGGTGTCGGCGCCGTCGAGTCGCACCAGCACCCAGGCGAAGGGCGTGTCCAGGGGCTGGCCCCGGCGGGGTTCAAGGTTCCAGGCCCAGGTGGTGACGGTGCCCGTGACACCGACGGGGACGAGGTCGCGGATCTCCTCGGCGGTGACGGGGTCGTACTCGACGGGCGGGACCAGGGTACGGCCGTCGCGGGTCTTCACCCCGAGGATCACGCGTTCCCGCAGACCGGTCAGGAAGGCACTCTGGACGGGCCCGAGGGAGCGGGTGAAGGGAAATTCGACGACGAGCGGCGCCTTGAGAACTGCGGACATCGAGGGCCTGCCTCCTTCGAAATGGGCGTGCACGGGGCGCGCCCCTTCAGGGGCACGGGGAACTGCGCGCTCAGCCACCGACGACCCGCAGCTCTTGACCGGCACAGGCCGGCGCAGCGCTACGCGCGCTTGTAGACGGGCGGTCGCTTCTCCGCGAAGGCGCGGGCGCCTTCCTTGGCGTCGGCGGTGTCGAAGACGGGCCAGCCGCGGGTGAGTTCGGCGGCGAGGCCGTCGGTCTCGGTCATCTCGGCGGTCTCGTAGACGGACGCCTTGACGGCCTCGACGGCCAGCGGGCCGCAGGAGTTGATCTGTTCGGCGATCTCCAGCGCCCTGCTCAGGGCCGTGCCGTCGGGGACGACGTGGCCGACCAGGCCGATGCCGGCGGCCTCCCGGGGCGTCCGCTTCGGCCAGGTCCACGTCTACAACAACCGCTACGACATCACCGGCGACCACCACCGCTACTCCCTCGGCGTCTCCACCGAGTCGAGG
>NZ_JBEOXI010000605.1:0-2180 GCF_040296465.1 Streptomyces sp. NPDC002130 | reverse complement strand
GTCGTACACGCCCACCGTGGACGTTCCCAGCAGATCATCGAAGATTGCGGCAACCGTCTCCTCGACCGGCGTTCGCGGCGCGACATACTGCAGCGATTGAGGTTCGAAGTTGATGTCCGGGAGGGCTTTACGATCCAACTTCCCATGCACCGTCACCGGAAACTCCCCCAACACCACCACCACCGACGGCACCATGAACCCCGGAAGAGACCTCCGCACCCCCTCCAACACCGCCACCTCGTCCACCACCACCCCCACACACCCCACCACAAACCCCACCAAAAAATCCCCACCCACACCCGACCTCAACACCACCACCGCACCAGCCACCCCCACCTGAGCAGCCAACACCGCCTCCACCTCACCCAACTCCACCCGCTGCCCCCGCACCTTCACCTGAAAATCACTACGCCCCACAAACTCCAACACCCCACCACACCCCCACCGCACCACATCACCCGTCCGATACACCCGAGCACCCACCACCCCCGACACCGGATCCGCCACAAACCGACCCACCGTCAAATCCGCACGACCCTCATACCCCCGAGCCACCTGCACCCCACCCACATACAACTCCCCCACCACACCCACCGGAACCGGCCGCAACCGCGAATCCAACACCAACACCCGCGTATTCCACACCGGCCGACCAATCGGAACACCCACCCCCACAACACCCTCCACCACATGAAACGTCACATCCACCGACGCCTCCGTCGGCCCGTACAAATTCACCAACTCCGCACCACACACCCCCGCAAACCGCCCCGCCAACACCGACGACAACCCCTCACCCGACACAAACACCCGACGCAGACTCGAACACCCCACCACCACCGAAGGCTCCCCCACGAACACCTCCAACATCGACGGCACAAAATGCACCACCGACACACCCCACCGCTCGATCACACCCACCAAATACACCGGATCACGATGCCCACCCGGATCCGCCACCACCAACCGCGCACCCACCATCAACGGCCAAAACAACTCCCACACCGACACATCGAACGACACCGGCGTCTTCTGCAACACCACATCCCCCACACCCAACGGAAACTCCCCCTGCATCCACAACAACCGATTCACCACCCCCGCATGCGAGACCATCACCCCCTTCGGACGACCCGTCGACCCCGACGTGAACATCACATACACCGCATGCTCAGGCAACAACACCCCCAACCGATCCCCCACCCCCACCGGACCACCCGAAAACCCCGAAACATCAACACAACCCACATCCACAAACCCCACCCCCACCGGCAAACACCCACCATCACCAGCCCGCGACAACACCACCACCGGATCCACCACCCCCACCACAAACCCCACCCGCTCCACCGGCGCACCCACATCCACCGGAACGAACACCCCACCAGCCCGCACCACCGCAAACACCGCCACCAACAACTCCACCGACCGCGACAACGCCACACACACCCGCGACTCCGGACCCACACCCAACGAAATCAACAACCGCGCAAAACGATTCACCCGAACATCGAACTCACCCCACGACAACACCACCCCACCACACACCAAACCCCCACCACCCACACCAGCAAACCGACCATCCAACACATCCACCAACGTCAAACCCCCCACAGCCACCCCCACACCATCCCAACCACCCACCACCAACCCACGCTCGCCGGCGACAAACACGTCGACGAACTGTTCGAGCGGCTCGCCCTCGAAGCATTCCAATCGGGACTGTCGTGGATCACGATTCTGCGTAAACGCGAGGCGTTCCGCGAAGCCTTCGACGGGTTCGATCCGGACAAGGTCGCAGCGTACGGAGTTGCGGACGTGGAGAGACTGCTCTCCGATGCCGCGATCGTCCGCAATCGCGCGAAGATCGAGGCGACGATTTCCAACGCCCGAGTGCTCGTGAATTCACCCGATCTGGACCTCGATTCGTTACTCTGGTCGTTCTCGCCGAGACGGGCAAGATCAACGCACAGATCGAGGAGAACTACAGCGGTCGCGACCTGGTTCGTGTGTACGGGCATCAGGCCGAAGCCGAGCGTGAATTCGCCGAGCAGAACAAGAAGCTCCTCGACGCGTCCTTCGGCGCACAGTTCCTCTCCAGTCTGATCATGCCGGTCATGAACTTCGTCGGAAACATCACCTACGTGCTGCTCGCTGTGGTCGGCGCACTCAAGGTCGCC
>NZ_JBEOXI010000604.1:0-2181 GCF_040296465.1 Streptomyces sp. NPDC002130 | reverse complement strand
ACGTTCACCCTGACCCCGAGGGTCCTCTCCCTAGGCTTCCCGCCGCTGTCCCGTAGTTCCACTGAACACCGCGGTGATTCGGCGATCTCCGAGTTCGGTGAAGGTATGCGAGAGCGTGGCCTTGCCGTTCACTACCGCAACCGGTCCGCCGATCGGGGTGGTTCCGTCCATGAACTGGACCGTTCCCGCACTGAGCGTAGGAACAACTGCCGCAACAAGATCGACCTTCGCGCCCTTGACCGCTGACGTCGGAGCGCTCACGGTGATGGACGTTTCCTGATCCTCCGCGGCCGGAGCTGTGACCGAAACCGACTGAGCGGCCGAGGTAGAGGTGAGGAATCCTGTTGCACCCGAGTAGACGGCCGTGATGTCGTGAGTGCCAACGCTCGCGAACTCGCGCATGATCGACGCTTTGCCGTCGACGACCGGCACCGCCGAGCCGAGATTGCCCGAGCCGTCCTTGAACTGCACTGTGCCGCCAACCGGCGTCGGCGTGACCGTCACGGAGAGACCCACTGCCGTACCGGTTTTCGCATCCGCCGGAACGGTCAAGACCGTCTCGGTCTGCTGGTCGGTGGGAGCCGGCGCCTTGACGTTCACAGTCTGGGTGTTCGACGTCGACCCCAGGTAGTTGCCCGAACCCGAGAATACTGCGGTGATGCTGTACTCGCCCGCCACGTTGAAGGTCGGCATGGTTGTCGCCTTACCCGCGGCGTCCACTGGAACCGAGGGGCCCAGATCCCTGCCACCTTCCTTGAACTGCACGGTGCCACCTGCAGCACCGGTAGAGACCGAGGCGGTGAACGACAATGCCTCTCCGGTCGAAGCGGTCGACGGACCGACGAGAGTGGTCGTGGTGTTCTCCTCGACCACCACCGGGGCGACCGTCAAAGCATGCGGCGCTGACGTCGAGGTTTGGTAAACGCCGGAACCGGAGTACACCGCCACGATCGAATGTGCGCCTTCTGCATAGGAATTCGCCAGTGACGCCTTGCCGTTGGCGTCGACCGCAACAGCGCCGCCGAGGTCGGTTGCACCGTCCTTGAACTGCACTGTTCCACCCGCCGGGACAGGAGAGACCGAAGCTTCGAGGGTTACGGACTCACCTGCGACCGCACTCGCGGGACCGGTAATCGTGGTGGCGGTGTTCTTGTCGGCTTCGGACACGACGACGTCGATTGCCGACGACGTGGAGGTCGCTACTTTGGCATTACCGAGATATTTGGCCGTCACGCTGTGCGTCCGGACGTCAGCAGCTGTCCAGGCAAGTGTTGCAACACCATTGGCAAGAGCGCCCGCACCGATCTTGGTGGCACCGTCGAAGAACTCCACCGAATCACCGTCGGCACCACCAGTCACCGTCGCGCTCAGCGCAACAGACTGCCCCACCTGAGCGCCACCGACGGGAGCCAATGTCGTCGCCGAAATGTTCTTCTGAACCCTCACCGACGGACCGACACCCTTGAGTTGACCCGAACCCAACGTCCCACTGACATGCAACTCGGTCATCAAATCCACATCACGAGCACACCCCGCACCAACGGTGTAACTGAACTCAACCGTCCTGAACTTCGGATTGATCAAACCGCCGTTCCAGTACACCGCCCAACTGCCCGAGATCTTCGCATAATCAGAACGAACCTCGACGTCGTTGCGACCGATCACCGAGCCGTCAACCTTGGCCGAATCAGTCACGTAGGTAAGACAATCCGGATGAACATCCTTGACCTGCTGAAGGTACTCGAGAGTCCCCGTGCGAGTCAGCACCGACTTCACCGTAATCGTCTCCCCCTCATTGGGGGTTCCGTTCGAGACAGTGCGCACAACCTTGTAGTCATGCACATTTCCCTCCGCCGTCACCGGAGCCGCACCCGCAACCCCGGCACCCGCCACCACCGCGAACCCCGCAGCAACAGCAAACACACTCAAACCACCGACAACGCGACGAACACCACTCACGGACATCCACATCCCTCTCGACAACGGGGGCAGACAGCCGTCCAGGACAAGCGTCCGTCTGCTTTCGATGCCGTGACGTTATCCCATTGACTGTAAAGTAACTACGCTTTTCGCAGATTTGGTTCATCGGCGACACCACTGAGCAGCCGTGACCCTAGGCCGAAAGTCCTGGACACGGTGCCCTACTACACCTCCCGCACCCTGCTCGACCTCACCGACCTG
>NZ_JBEOXI010000603.1:0-2181 GCF_040296465.1 Streptomyces sp. NPDC002130 | reverse complement strand
ATCAGGACGACGTCCGGGGCGAGCTCCGCGGCCAGGGCGATGCCGCCCTCGCCGTTCTTGGCGTCGCCGACGACCTCTATGTCGGGCTCGACCTCGAATCACCACCTGCTCCACGTCGAGCAGACGCACATCGTGCCGCGACAGCGCCGCGAACAGTACCGAGGTGACGCCAGGGCGGTCCGGCCCGGTCACAGTCACCAGAACAGTGGTGTCAGAGGCACCCACCGAAAACTCCGATCGTTTCTTCGTTCGCGTCTTGATCGTCACTATTGTGCCAAGCGAAAGGCCCCACCCGTTACTCGGGCGGGGCCTTCGCTGATTACTTCAGTGTGTTACTTCGCTCAGGAGCGGCTGTCGGTGCCGGGGTCGCCTTCGTCCCCGACTGTCAGCGGCTCGTGACGAGCATCTTCGAGTACGGTGCTGGCGTTCTTCCCGCCGTGACCGGGGCCGACGTGCGCTTCCGCGCGCATTCGCTCCACCATGTGCGGGTAGTGCAGCTCGAACGCCGGACGCTCGCTACGGATGCGCGGCAACTCGGTGAAGTTGTGACGCGGCGGCGGGCAGGTGGTTGCCCACTCCAGCGAGTTTCCGTAACCCCACGGATCGTCGACGGTGACCACTTCGCCGTAGCGGTAACTCTTGAAGACGTTCCACAGGAAGGGCAGCGTCGAGGCACCGAGCACGAAGGCGAAAATGGTCGAGACCGAGTTGAGCACGGTGAACCCGTCCGAGGGCAGGTAGTCGGCGTACCGACGCGGCATGCCCTCACCGCCGAGCCAGTGCTGAACGAGGAACGTGCCGTGGAAACCGACGAACGTGGTCCAGAAGTGCCACTTGCCGAGACGCTCGTCCATCATGCGACCGGTCATCTTCGGGAACCAGAAGTAGATACCGGCGTACGTGGCGAACACGACCGTACCGAAGACCACGTAGTGGAAGTGGGCGACGACGAAGTAGCTGTCGGTGACGTGGAAGTCGAGCGGCGGGCTCGCGAGGATGACACCCGACAGACCACCGAAGAGGAAGGTGATCAGGAAGCCGATCGAGAACAGCATCGGCGATTCGAAGGTCAATTGCCCCTTCCACATCGTTCCGATCCAGTTGAAGATCTTCACGCCTGTCGGCACGGCGATCAGGAACGTCATGAACGAGAAATACGGCAGGAGAACAGCACCCGTCGCGTACATGTGGTGAGCCCACACAGCGATCGAGAGAGCGGCAATGGCCAACGTTGCGTAGACCAGACCGCTGTAGCCGAAGATCGGTTTGCGGCTGAAGACCGGAAATATCTCCGAGACGATACCGAAGAACGGCAGCGCGATGATGTACACCTCGGGATGACCGAAGAACCAGAACAGGTGCTGCCACAGCAGGACTCCGCCATTCGCGGGGTCGAAGATGTTGCCACCGAGGCGACGGTCGTAAAGCAGTGCGAAGAGTGCCGCGGTCAACAGCGGGAAGGCCAACAGAATCAAGACCGAGGTGATGAAGATGTTCCACGTGAAGATCGGCATGCGGAACATCGTCATCCCCGGAGCGCGTAAGCAGACAATGGTGGTGATCATGTTGACCGCGCCGAGAATGGTGCCGAGACCGGAGACGAGAAGCCCCACAATCCACAGATCCGCACCGACCCCAGGTGAGCTGACTGCCGAACTCAGAGGTGTGTAGGCCGTCCAGCCGAAATCTGCGGCACCGCCGGGAGTGACGAAGCCGCCCGTAGCGATGAGCGCACCGAAAAGGTAGAGCCAGTAGCTGAACGCGTTCAGTCGCGGGAAGGCGACATCCGGCGCACCGATCTGCAGGGGGAGAACGAAATTGGCGAATCCGAACACCACCGGCGTCGCGTACAGCAGCAGCATGATCGTGCCGTGCATGGTGAACAACTGGTTGTACTGCTCGTTCGACAGGAATTGCATGCCCGGAATCGCCAGTTCGCTGCGCATGATCAGCGCCATGAGCCCGCCGATGAGGAAGAACGCGAACGAAGTCACCAAATACATCAAGCCGAGCGTCTTGTGATCGGTCGTCGTCACAAGGTTCCGCAGCACCGATCCCTTCGGCGCCCGTCGCGCGGGGTACGGCCGGGCGGCGATGGGGGGTGATGCAATTGCGGTCATGGTCAGCCCGCTTCCTGTCGAGACGCAAATAGAGTGTGCGACAGAAGCATAACCCAAATAC
>NZ_JBEOXI010000602.1:0-2194 GCF_040296465.1 Streptomyces sp. NPDC002130 | reverse complement strand
CACGGCATCGCGGCCGACCGGCCCCACCTGGAGGCCATGGAGCAGATGTTCGCCGGGGCCGTGCAGCAGGCGGTCAAGGAGGGCATCAATAAGGTAGCGTGGGTCGAAATGAAAATCTGCATAGACGACTTTGTCGTTGGGGTCTATGACGGTGAACCACGGCGTACCCCCTGATCGGTAATCTTCCATGAATGTGGGGTTTCTCTGCCCCGGCGCGGGCAGATCGTGTCCGAAGGGTATTGCCAGCGAGTACTTTTCTTGGTTGATCCGCAGCTTGTCGAAGGTGTTGACGTCCGCACCCTCGAACACGGTTTGAATGGCTGCGAAACCAACCCCTCGGCGGGCGAGATTGTCGTGGAGGACCTGGAGAGTTGGGAAGCCTTGTGAATGACATCCTGGGCACCAGTCCTGGAAGCAGAAGATCACCCGGTAGCCCGTTCCCAGGTCGGCGAGGCGAAGTGGTGTGGCCAGCGGCGTGCCCGCGGAGTCTATCCAGTCCGCGACCCTGAGGTCAGCAGCCTGATGGTGTAGTAGGCCCGAATGCACAGGGAGCTCCTTGAGATCGATGGTGTGTTGTGAGTTATCAAGCGGTTCGGATTTGTCAGCACGCGGATCCAGGCAGTCGAGCTACACGGATGTGCCGGATCTTGGTGAATTGTGAACACTCGCGCCGTGGCCCGGTAGACAGCGCAGGATTGAGTCGGAGCAGGTGAGGTTCGTCCTAGGCTCTGCGACACGAGGTCCTCGATGTGCAGTGTCCGTAGACCACGTCAGTCGCGGGGACATCAGGTGAAGACTTCGCGGTGAGGATTCCAGTGGCCACCTCGCCGTCGACCTCAGGCGGCCGCGTTGTTGTTGCATGCGCGTCTCCTCAACTGCCAAAGCGCTCGGTACGGATGTCGGATGGGGTGAACCCGCGGTCGACGAGCAACTGTGCGGCGTGTTCGACGAACCCAGTGGGACCACACACGTACACGCGGGTCGCTCCTACGGTGCCTCCATGGGCGGGAGTCGGCAAGTCCTCGATGCGGAGCCGGCCTGGTTCCCTTGTGTCATCAGGCAGCCCGGCGCGGGTATAGAGGCGTGTGATGGGGATATCAGGGTGCGCTTGCGCCAGTTGGTGCAATTCGCCGGTGTAGATAACGTGGTCGGGAGTTCGCGCGGAGTAGATCAAGCGGAACGGCGAGTCCGAGTCAGAGTGCGTGCGCTCGCGCAGCATCGCCATGAGTGGGACCACTCCTGAACCACCTCCGAGCAGCAACACGGGGCCCCGAAGCCGCGCTGTCCACTGGAACCATCCGCCGAGAGGACCCCGAACCTCGAGTCGGTCGCCGGGCAGCATCGTCTCGGTGAGGTACGTCGATACCTCGCCGCCCGAAACGCGTTGCACAGTGAGCTCGATCTGGTCCGGGCCGGAGCGGGAGGCGACCGAGTAGCTACGCTGCGCGGTATAACCGTCTTCGGCAGTGAGCCGGACATCGACGTGCTGGCCCGCTGCGTGTCCCGACCACCCAGGTACCTCGAAAACGAGCGTGCGGGCGAGATGTGTTTCCATCCGGGTGGCCTGTAGTTGCGCTGGGAGCCACCGGATCGGCCGGCGGCGAAGCGCGGGGCCGGTGTCCGCATGGACCTCTGCTGCGTCCCTCGAGCGCTCAGTCGCCGGCATAGCGCTGCTCTAGCCACGGGTCGCCGTACGCGTGGTACCCGTGGGTTTCCCAGAATCCGGGCTGGTCGTCGCGTCGAAGTTCGATGCCGTTGATCCATTTGGCTGACTTCCACAAGTACAGGTGCGGCACCACGAGGCGGGCAGGGCCGCCGTGGGGAGGTTTAAGGTCAGTACCTTCGTATTTGTAGGCGATCCACGCGTCGCGGTCGACGAGGTCACCCATGGGTAGGTTCGTCGTATAGCCGCCGTAACATCGGATGAGTGCGTACTCGGCTTCGTCCGCCAACTTGCCGAGCAGCGCGTTCACTCTGACCCCACGCCACGTTGTATCAAGCCTGCTCCACTTGGTCACGCAATGAATGTCGACCGTGAAATCTTCGCTGGGCGCGCGCATGAGGTCCGGCCAGTTCCAGCGGGTCACCGAACCTTCGAGATCGGTAATATTCAACGCCCACGTAGATCGATCGACCTGAGGTGTCGGCCCTGTAGACAACACCGGGAAGTCGTGCGTCTCGTGTTGCCCCGGCG
>NZ_JBEOXI010000601.1:0-2206 GCF_040296465.1 Streptomyces sp. NPDC002130 | reverse complement strand
CGTGCCGTTCGAGAACCTCTCGATCCATCTGGGCGAGGCGGGGACGAAGTTCTCACTCTCGCTGGCGAACCAGGCGCCGGTTCGTGCGATACCGGTCTGGACCTCGTCCGCGACGACGAGAATGCCGCGCTCACGGCAGAATTCGGCGACGCGCTTCAAGAATCCCGGAGCCGGAACGATGAAACCTCCCTCACCCTGAATCGGTTCCACGACCACAGCGGCTACCGATTCGGCGCCGATCTGAGTGTCGATCACAAGACGGAACTGGGCGAATGCTTCGTCGGCCGCGTTTTCGGGGCCGCTCGGCCAACGGTAGGGGTATGCCATCGGAACCCGGTAGACCTCTGGTGCGAACGGGCCGAATGTGGCCTTGTACGGCTGGTTCTTGGCGGTCATCGTCATGGTCATCAACGTGCGACCGTGAAATGCGTGGTCGAAGACGACAACTGCCGGGCGACCGGTGGCGGCACGTGCGTATTTCACGGCGTTCTCGAGCGCCTCGCTGCCGGTGTTGAACAGCGCTGTTCGCTTCTCGTGATCTCCCGGGGTCAGACGGTTGAGCGCTTCGCAGACCTCGACGTATCCCTCGTAGGGGTTTGCGAGGAAACACGTGTGGGTGAACTGACCGAGTTGACGGGTGGTCCGTTCGACCACGCGCGGCGCGCTGTTTCCGACGGTGGTCACGGCGATGCCGCTGCCGAAGTCGATGAACGAGTTGTCGTCGATGTCGACGACAACTCCTCCGCCCGCTGCGGCAACGTAAATGCTGGATCCGCTGGTCAGCCCGGCCGGCAGTGCGGCGCTCCGGCGCTTTGCCAAAGCGCGCGAGTTGGGGCCGGGCACTTCGGTGACGAGGCGTCGTATCTGGGGAAGGGTCGGTCCACCGATGCACGTTTCCGTGCCGTGCTCGAGAATGGTCATCGCAGTGCCTCCAGTCGTTTTCCGAACTGTAGGACGGCGACAAACAATCCGGACATGGCCGAACCGTCAATAGACTTCTACCTCATTGGACGTCGCGTCCAGCGGGTTACTTCGCGTAATTGCCGAGGAATCGTCGCAACAGCGGGTTGTACACCTCAGGGGCTTGCCAGAACGCTGCATGTCCGACTCCGGGGAGGAGGTGATACGTGCCCTCCCACAGGTTCGCGAAGGTCAACGACGCGACATACGACGTGTTCACGAACGGGTCCTCGGCGCCGTCGATCACCGCGAGCGGCACCGACGCCGTTGCAACCAAAGCCTTCTGATCGGATTCGCGGCCCGCGCCGAATGCGTCGAACATGATCTTGCGAGCGCGCCCGTCCGTGCGTATCGCGGCGTCGAGGGCAGACTGCTCGAAGGGAACGGCGGTCATCCGTGCGTAGAGTTCGGCTTCCTGCGCGGTGATGACCTCGGTACCGCCGATGGACAAACCGTCGCCGGCATTGAATGCGTCGCCGAGCGTCTCGGGATTTGCCGGCGGCGTACCGGTGATGACGATTCCGGTAAGCCCGGGGAATTTCGCGATCAACTCGAGAGCGATGTGTCCGCCGAGCGACCAGCCGACGACAACGGCTCTTTCGACGCCGAGTTCGGTCAGAACATCGACGATGGCGTCGGCGTAACCGTTCTGCGTGTACGCGGCTTCGGGATCTCTCGCGTCCTCGGAGTCGCCGTGACCGAGTAGGTCCAGAGTGATCATGCGGTAGTCGCCGGCCCAGTCGGCGTCGACCTGATGACGGAAGATGGAGCGGCTGGCCGAGTTTCCGTGGATGAAGACAACCGGGAAACCGTCGGTGGCACTGTCGTCGACTGCCATGACGCCATGCCGGGTTTCGATCTTGGTAGTTGTCATCGGAATCCTCATCGTTCGAAGTGCACGGTCAGCGGGTATCCACGCTACCGGGCATTTGCGGCATAGAGTTCACCCGTGGACTTCGCATTGCGCTCGTGCAGTTGGCATGGTCACGAGACCTACGCTCCGGACGAACCTGAGCTGCGGGATCGACTACAGGTGGACACTGCGGTGGGCCAGGCATGGCGGTGCCTACGTTGCGGCAACTTCGTCCCGGGAGCGCCCCGAGCATCGGGACCGGCGGACGCCGCCCCCGAGGTTCCGCGGGGGAGGCTGCTTCGCGACCGGTTGATCATGCGACTTCTTGCCACCGAGAGAATGTTCCGCGCTCTGGGCGTCAACCCGGCGGTCGAGGAATGGGCCGATTTCCGC
>NZ_JBEOXI010000600.1:0-2206 GCF_040296465.1 Streptomyces sp. NPDC002130 | reverse complement strand
GCTGTCGAGGTCAGCGTATTCCGTCGCGACGTAGTGCGACGGAGACTGCGGCAGAGCGGGTATCGACACCGAGCTTGGCGTAGATGTGCCCGAGGTGGGTTTTCACCGTCGCCTCGCTGATGAAGAGTGCTTTACCCAGCTCGCGGTTGGTCATCCCCTCGGCGAGCAGGCTCAGTAGTTCGGACTCACGGGCGGTGAGCGCTTCCTGTGGGCGCTGCATCTGCTGAACGAGACGGGAGGCGACGGTAGGGGAGAGGACGCTGCGCCCGGCAACCGCCCCGCGCACCGCGCCGAAGATCTCGTCGGGCGTCGAGTCCTTGAGTAGGTAACCGATGGCGCCGGCGTCGACAGCCCGTACGACGTCGGCGTCGGAGACATACGTCGTGAAAACCAGGACGGGAACATCGAGACCGTCGTTTCGAAGCCGTTTGATCGCTTCTGCACCGTGCATGCCGGTGCCCATGTCCAGATCCATCATCACCAGATCCGGCGAGGCCGACTGTATCGCCGTGGCCGCTTCCTCGCCGGACGATGCTTCGCCGACTACTTCGACGTCCGGCTGAGTGTCCAGCAGCGCTCTCAGCCCGGCGCGCACCACCAGGTGATCATCGACGAGGAAGACGCGAATGGTGGTCACCGGATCCTCCGTTCGAGCGGGAACTGGGCCGCGACGACGGTGCCGTCTCCCGGTGCACTTTCCACGGTGAACGATCCGCCGAGCTGTGCGACGCGGCTTCGCATCGCACGCAGGCCGTATCCACCGTACCGAGAATGGTCGGCGAGCTTTCCCGGATCGAAGCCGACGCCGTCGTCGAAGATGTCTACCGAGATGGAGTCGTCGAGATACGTGATCGTCACGCCCGCTGTGTCGGCGCGGGCGTGGTGGGCGATGTTGGAGGACGCGCTCGAGACCACTCGCACGATGGCATGAGCTACGTCCGAGGGCAGGATGACGGCTTCACCGACGGTGCGGATCCGAACGGCCGGGACGAACTGCCGGGCCGCGGACACGACCAAGGCGTCGAAGTTGCCCGTACCGCCCTTGGTCGGCGCCAGATCGTGGACGAGGTCTCGACTCTGCATCAGGCTCGTGCGGATGTTCTCTGCCGCGGCATCGACATCGGCGCGAGACGGCGAACCCGTTGTGTTCCACGTTTGTTCGGCTGCCTCGAGTCGAAGAAGGGCGCTCGCCAGTCCCTGCGTGACGGTGTCGTGGATTTCGCGCGCGAGGCGCTCTCGCTCAGCGGCAACGCCGGCAGCACGTTCGGTATCTGCCAATGCAGATTGCGCTTCTGCTACCTGACGTAGAAGCCGAAGGCGTTCTCGGGCATCTCGTTCCATCTGCCCGTAGGCTGCCGCGACCAGTGCCGCGGTGCACAGCGGTCCGAGCAGTGTCACCAATTCGGCACGACCGGTGACCCTGTAGAACGCGATACCGGCGAGGACGCCCAGGATCCCGACGAGTGGGTAGGCGATCTTGCTCGGGTACAGGCGAATACAGAGGAAGAGAACGGGGAACGCGCACCACGCGAAACTCGGTGCAAGCCAGACCAGTGCTGCCCAGGTGCTCAGTACCGGCCACATCCACAGCCGTTGGCGAACCACGTCTCGCGAAGACACCGTAGCCATGACGGCGTAGAGCACGGCGAGAACCCCGGCCAGAACGAGCACCACCCCGAACCGACCGCTTGTCCCGTGGACTGTGACGTACCGAACTCCCGATGTCGACAACAGTACGAAGAACGACGCGTGGATCGCACACGCCAACGGGCCGCGTAGGCCGCGTTCGGCGTCGGCGTTCATCGCTCCGTTACTCATCCCTCGAATATTACGGAGGGCGCCAGGCCGTCGTATCAACCATTCGGATGATATCCGGACAACCAGATGGGGCACGGTTCGTCACCCGAGCGCCCGATGTGCGCACCCGCGCCGGGACGCGACGCTGTAGTGGACGGTTTCGAACCATTCGACTGAAAGTGTGCCCGCCATGAACCACCGCATCTACACCCGACTTCCCCGTACGCTCGCTGTCGCCGTTCCGGTTGTCGCGATCCTTGCCAGCGCCGCGTGCTCGACCACCGACACGCCGGTGGCGAACGCATCGAGCACGACGTCGATTTCTGCCACGCAGCAGCCTGCTGCGACTGGCGATTCGGCGGTGGTCACTCAGAATCGACTCAGTGCCGACGCAGCAGTGAAGGCTGCT
>NZ_JBEOXI010000599.1:0-2207 GCF_040296465.1 Streptomyces sp. NPDC002130 | reverse complement strand
GGAACTCCGGCCGGGCGCCTCCACTGCTTCCCCTGGCGGGAGCTAATTCTCCGAGGCGAACGCCAACTCGCGGGCGGCCGTCTCCGTGCCGTCCGCGAGGGTGGCCGTCACGCGGTAGTACGTGGTCGTTCCCTTGGGCCGGGCGGTGTCCACGTACGACCAACTGGTGCTGTCACCGCGCGTCTGGACGTCAACCTTGTCGAAGACGTGGGTCGACCGGTTCCAGCGGTAGACGGTGAAGCCGGTCACCTTGCTGCCGTTGGCGCCCGTGTCGCTGCCCAGCCACCAGGCGACCCAGCCGTTCACGTCGCCGTAGAGGTGGCCGATCGGGGTGTCGCCCACGGCGGGGCCCGCGTCGGCGTCGGGGCGCAGGTCGAGCTCGGTGACGTCCTGGACGGGGGCCCCGGTCTCGACGGTGAGCTGGTTGCCGTACTGGTCGACGGCGATGACGCTGTAGCGGAACCGCTCACCGTCGGCGGCCATACGGTCGAGGTGGTGGGTCTCCGTGAACTCCTTGGGCTTGAGGGTCCAGGCGTCGATGAGCGGCTTGTAGACCCACTCGCCGTCGACGAGGGTGCCCCGCAGGATGCGGTAGTGGTCGAGACCGGGATCGTCACTGGCGTCCCAGCTCAGCGAGACGCCGTTCTCCTGGGCGGTGGCGGTCGTGCCCGTCACCGGGGGCGGCGGCGTGTTGTTTCCGGCGACCGCGACCGGCATCTCGACGGACGGGGTGCCCCCGTTCCCGGCGTCGTCCACAGCCACGACTGAGTAGTAGTACGTGGCGCCCGGCGGCGGGGCCGCGTCCGTGAAGGACGTGCCCCGGACGCCCTTGGCGACCTCCACAGTCGTGCGCCCGGGCTCCGTGCGCGGCTTGTCATAGCGCAGGACCGTGTACCCGACGAAGTCCTCGCTGGTGGTCTCGGACTTGTCCCACGTCAGCGTGACCCCGCGCTCGTCCTCGACCGCCGTTGCGTTGTGCGCGGTGTCCACGGGGCCCGTCTTGTCCCGCGTGTAGAACTCCGCCGTGCCGGAAGCCGCCGACTCGTTGCCGTGCGTGTCGACCGCCGTGACGACGTAGTAGTACGTGTCCCCGGTCAGCGGCAGCGGCTCCTGGTACCAGGAGTAGGTCAGCGGCTTGTCACCATTCAGCCGGTTCGCCGCGGTGAGCGCGACCGGCCTGCCGGTGGTGGAGCGGTAAACGTTGTACCCGGCGAGGTCCGCCTCGGTGTTCCCGCCCCAGGAAAGGCTGACCTTCTCGGAGTAGTCGGGCTTCCAGGCATCCTCGACCCCCTTCGGCGCCGCGGGAGCGCTCTCGTCGGCGGTGGTGACGGACTTGTCCGCCGTACCCGCGGACTCGTTGCCCGCCTTGTCGAAGGCGCGGACCTCGTAGTAGTAGACCGCGCCGTTCTTCGGCAGCGTGGTGTCCGTGTACGAGGTGGAGGTCGTCGTTGCCAGCGGCTTGGTGCCGTACGAGGTGCCCTGGAGCCGGCGGTACACGCGGTAGCCCGCGAGGTCCATCTCCTTGTTGGCCGTCCAGCTGAAGTTGGCCTGGTACGAGGAGTCGTACATGAGGGAGGTGCCGGTGGGCACGAGGGGCTTGACCGTGTCGACGGTGGCGGACGTGCGGGGCAGGTAGTCCGCCTTGACGTTCGCGGCGCCCGTCCAGTTGACGAAGTCGAAGCGGAGGGTGTGCGTCCCGGACGGGATGGTGATGTTGACGGTCTTCGTCTGGGTCGTCGAGACGTTCTTCCAGATGTCGACCTTGCGCGTGCCGTCGAGGTAGACGCGCAGGCCGTCGCGGGTCGCGACGGGGATCGAGAACGGGCCGCCGGAGCCGAAGTCCCGGGTGACGGTCCAGCGCACGCCGAAGTGGTTGCTGGGCAGCCCGGCGGCGGGGGCGCCAGTGCCCCAGTTCTGATCGATCTTCGAATCGCAGTCGGTCTTCTTCGGCGTACCGGAGAAGGTCGTGTTCGCGTAGAACTGCCGTTCGAAGACGGGCGACTTACAGGTCACGGTCGCTGTGGCGGCACCGGCGGCGGACGTGCACGTGAGCAGGGCTCCGGTCGTCGCGAGGACGGTGGTCGCGGCGAGGGCGGACGCACGAGTGGCTCGGTTCATGCCTTCCTTCGGTCTGGGCCCGGCGCATGGTGCAGCAGATTCTGGCTCGTCGAGCCCATCACGGCGCCGGCCATCGCACTGCGCCCGTG
>NZ_JBEOXI010000598.1:0-2212 GCF_040296465.1 Streptomyces sp. NPDC002130 | reverse complement strand
CCACACCGTGCCGATCCTGACCACACCGCACGCCGCCCGCCGCCTGAGGGCCGTACACGGATTCCACCGCACGGCGGGGCTGCGCACCTGGAAGGTGCCCTTCGGTGATTCGCGCCGAGTCCTGAGCGGAAAGGAATGCCATCGCATACACCAGCGCGCCGATGGGCTTGAACAGCAGAAACGCCAGAATCCAGGACACCAACTTCTGGTACGACTGCGATCCCGTACTCGTTCCGGACGCAGCGGCCGCAACCGGCACAGCCGCGACAGCGACGATCAACAAGCCCTGACGGACCACGAGCAACGCAGCTTGCGCCAGCGCGCCCAAGATCCCCACCAGGCCGATCACGAACAGCAGCCCCGGAGAAGCACCGGTGAAGGCGCTGACCGCGAGCATCGAGTTCACCATCCCGATCGGGTCCTTGTTCGAGGTGTCGTCGACAATCCACTCGGCGAACCGGTCACCGGCAAGAGTGGCCAACGCGATGATCGAGGCGAACATCGTCGTCGCGAACACCGTGCGCGCCAACGCCTTGTACGTCTCCTCCGCTTCGTTGAGCAGTGCGTGACGTTTCGCGGCCGCCAGTTTGATGGCCATGAAAATCACCGACGCGGTCAGCAACGCCAACTGAATCCAGCCGGTGTACTCCGTGATCGCCTGGAGCGGCGTCGAATTCGCCAGATCCGGATTCGGCAGCTTGATCCACCACGTCATCGCCATCGTCAACACCTGAGCCATAGCCTCGAGGAACGACTTGACGATGTCGCCGAACTGCGAATCCCACATCTCGTTGACTTTGTCGCCCGCGAAGTTCGTCACCGCCGTGACCGGATTGCCGCCGGCCTCGCACAGCCCACCCGCCGCGTCACCCAAGAAGCCGCCGAGGACGGGGATCGCAGCTGTAGCTACCCCGGCCGCGATACCGCCGACTACATCGCACGTTCCGTTCGACTCCTCCTCCGCCTGTGAATCGCCGGGAGGTTGCGGTGCGTCCTGCGCCGAGGCGACAGAGGCCCCACCGAACATCACCAGCAGTGCGAGGACGAGTGCGAGAACTACTTTCCTGGCCATCGCGTCCACCCCGCTAACGTCGGAGTCGACCCCAGATCGCCCGCCGTGCGCGGAGCGATCTTGACGAACCAATCACCGTCGCACCACACGAGCTCAAGAGACGCGGTGGTCCATCCGTTTCCGGCGACGTTGTTAGCCGCGTACTCCACTACCGCGTAATCCGGCGACCAGTACTTGAGTCGGTACGCTTCCTGCCGAATCAGCGGCGCACCCAGAGCGCCGGTTCGACCATCGGCAACTGCTTGGCGAGCATCGACCAGGCTTGAGTTCCGCTCCGCTTCCAATTCGGGAGTGGTAGCCACTGCCCGGCGTTCCAAGAATGCGACGGCGCCATGATAGCTCGACTGGGCGCGGTTGACGGTCTGGAACCCGGCCAACGCCGCTCCTTGCGGTGTCTGCGCGAAACCGGTGGCCAGAGCCCCGTCAACCTTCGACGGGCCATCCGAAGTGGAGAACGGCATCGGGAAGTTCTGCACCTTCTGCCACATCACCCCAGCGGGCGGAAGTGCTGCGTAATCAGCCGCGCCCCGGTCCGGTTGGCCGGAACGATCCTGATCGAGAGCGACACCGTTCGGGTTCGGGGGTACTTCGACCCGGAATCCGAGTTCGTCGATGTACGGCAATCCCCAGTCCGAGCGGTCTTGCTGAGGAGAGATCGTCGCTCCCGGCTGAGGCTGCGCGGTCGGTTCGTCGGTCTGACTGCGATTGATCACCACGGCGATCACACCGCCCACTACAACGACGACCACGATGATCAGCGCAAGGTAGAACGTCCATTTGCGACCGATGAAGGACTCGTCCTCGCTGCTCTGCGGCTGCTGCTTCGTGGCCCTCATCGGTTGGCCGCCATTGCTATCGCCGACGACGGAAGCCCGTCGACCGAACTCACCCGGCCGCTGGTCTCGTCGTCGCCTGGGAGCAGTAGCTTCCAGTCCTCGCCCGACCACACCACCGTTACCTGCGATGCGGCGAACGACTGATCGGGGAACGAGGAATACACCGTCACCGCAGCGTTGTCGGCGTTGTAGTCGGTGACCTCGTAGCCCACGATCTTCGGTGCCTCCGCCGGAGCAGGCGGGCCGGCCTCCTGCTGGCCGTGGCCGGCACCGCGACGGCCGCCGCCTTCCTCCTGCTGGCCCG
>NZ_JBEOXI010000597.1:0-2215 GCF_040296465.1 Streptomyces sp. NPDC002130 | reverse complement strand
GCGGCAGCGGTCACCGGCACGGCGGTCAGCGCCAGGCGAGGCTTGCGGGCATGCGAAGGTCGACCGAACACGGCGGGGCCCCCCGGACCACTGGAAGCGGGACCGGCGACGGACCACGCGTGACGACGTATCAGACAGCGGAAGATTCTGTGATCACGCTGTGAAGGAAAGCCAGAGATGACGCTCCGCTGTGATCATCATCACGGAAGGTAGCGGGTTGTTGCACGATGAATGCAGACCAAAGCGGAAAGAGCTTCACGATGGAACACTCGGCTCATATCCGAGTCTTGGCATGAACTAAGTCATTGCACAGCAATTGCTCGCGCGCATGGCCCCGGTTTGAGCGCTTCGCGGCCTTTACGGGGAGCCGTTGACGTGGCGTTCACCGCACCGCGAGCCACCCCTCCTTTCCTTACGGGATACGGGGCCACGTTCCTCAATCCGGCCCCCGGAAATCTCCACAGGGTGACGACGGATTCCTCATAGGTCATCATCGGCTGGCCCGGCTGCGCCCTGTCGCGCGCCGGTACCGAGGGGGACTAGGGGGAAGGGGAACCCGCCCGATGACGCGCAACTGGCGCTCGAGGCCCGGCCGTCGAGGCGGTGTGGCACTGCTCGCCACCGCAGTCGCCGCGACCGGCATCCTCTACGCGGGACTACGACTGGACGGCGGTCCCGCTCAGGACGACCGCGACCACCGGTCGGGCTCGAGCACCGTCACGGAAGCCGACGCCCTCAAGCAGGCGGCGCGGACCGGGAAGCCCGTAGAGGTCACGGCCGACCGCACCGCCCGTTCCACGACGTGGGCCCGGCCGGACGGCTTGATGGCCAAACAGCTCCACTCCACGCCCATGCGCGCCAAAGTGGGCGGCGAGTGGAGGAAGATCGATCCGAATCTGCGCCGCACGGGGAGCGGGTGGGAGCCGAAGGCCACCAACACCCGCATGGTGTTTTCGCCCGGGTCCGGGGGACAGGGCGGGCAGCGGGCCTCCCGCTCCACGGTGCGACGCGTGTCCCTGGTACGGCAGACAGCCGCTGACGCCACGGAAAATCCTCTGGTCACTCTGTATGTCGGCGCCGGTGGCGAGTACAAGATCCAGCTCACCTGGCCCGGCCCCGTCCCGACCCCCATCATCGACGGCAACCGTGCGCTCTATCCCGAGATCTTCCCCGGCGGGGACCTCGTGCTCACCGCCGACGACGACGGCTTCGGTCAGCTGATGGTGCTGAAGAATCGTCAGGCGGCATCCGACCAGCGTGTCCGGCAGTTGGTGTACGGCCTGCATTCCGCCCAGCTGACTTTCCGTCTTGACCCGGTGACCGGAATCGTCAGCGCCGAGAACGCCGATGACGAAGAAGTCGCGATGTCGCCCACACCACTGATGTGGGACAGCAGCGGGCAGCCGGCCGTCACCGATGGCGGGGTCGGAGCGACGGCCCAACCGACCGGGTCCGAGACCCCCGACCCGGCGGACACAGGCGGGCTTCCGGACGACAGTCCGTCCCCGACCGCCGAAGAGGAAGCTGTCGAGTCCGACGAGCAGAGCGACACGGACGTCGAGGCGCTCCCTTCGGCGAGCGACAATTCTGCCCCTGAACCTGCCGAGTCGCCGCTGCCCTCCGCGCCGGCTGAGCCGACTCCGGCACCGTCTCAGTCGGGTTCCGCCGCGACGCTCGCTCTGCCCTCTCTGGAGGGTCCTTCTCCCGACTCCCGGGGTGAACTCGTCGAGGCGGACCTGTCCACCGGACAGTGGAAACTCACACCGGACAAGGGCTTCCTCGACGACCCGGCCACCACGTATCCGGTGTTCATAGACCCGTCCGTCAAAAAGCACACCCAGGACTGGACCACCGCCTACAACCGCCACCCCAACGCCACGTTCTACAACGGCAAGGGCTTCAACAAGGGCGGCACCCACGAGGCGCGCGTCGGCTTCGAGTCCGACACCTGGGGCACCTCCCGCTCGTTCTTCAACATCTCCTTCGACAAGGACCTCAAGGGCACGAAGATCACCAAAGCCAAGCTGCGGCTGCTGGAGTCCTACTCCTGGTCCTGCAGCGCCCGTTCGATGAGCGTGCACCTCACCGGAGAGATCGACTCCCACACCAACTGGAAGAACGCCCCCAAGCTCCACGACGGCAACAAACTGGCGACGAAGAGCTTCGCGCACGGCTACAAGTCCGGCTGCCGGGACGCCTTCGAGACCTTCGACGT
>NZ_JBEOXI010000596.1:0-2218 GCF_040296465.1 Streptomyces sp. NPDC002130 | reverse complement strand
GGTGCAGCGGCTGCGCGCCACCGAGACCGCCGCCCTCGCCCGGGACGGCGTCGGCACCACGGAGGAACTGGAGCACCGGGTGCGCCGCGCCTCGGCCGGTCCAGGCGAACACCGCGTACAGAGCCATGGCGCTGCACCCGCCGACGAGCGCCGATCGAAGATCGACGGCGAGCCTGTCGATCACCTTTGAACCCCAGCCCTCGGCCTCTTGACGCTGCACAATCGCGTGCCCTATGTCCCAATACAGACTGAGCAGTTCGGTGTTGACGATTCGGGTGGCGCGAACTCGCGCTTGCCGAACTTGCGACTTGAGATGGTCGAGAAGCTGGGCGTAGTCGGCGGGCAGTTCGGCTGGAGCATTCACCCATCCATCTTTACCCAGCGCTGCTGGGAACGCCCACCGGACATGCCCCCACTGGACACCTCAGCCCGCAGGAACGGCGACTCGGGCGTGCGCGCTAGACGCAGGATCACCCGGCCCTCGCACAGCTCAGTTCTTCACAGGGCGCATTGATCGGAGTGAATACGTCCAGCACCATAGCGGCCCTCACCTGAAATCGGGCGCGTCAGGCCTGTCCGCGCGCGGACAGGTACATCGTGTTCGCTGGTAGAGAAAGGTTCTCATGCCGTTCCTAGGTTCGACCATCCACCGTCCGGTATGCATGCTGATGACGGCAACAGTCGTCGCAGCCTCCATCGCTTTGATGTCGCCGGGCATCGCGTCCGCCCAATCAAACGGATGCTCGAAGACTTTCAACCTGTTCATCCCCGGAACCTGGGAAACCGCAGAAGATGCCGATCCCTCGATCCCGGTCGGTATGCTAAAACCGATCGCCCACAGCATCGCGGACACGAACGGTAGCGCGGCACAGGTCCACACTCTGCCGTACATGGCCCGAGCCTTCGACAACGGAAAAACCTACGCAGACAGCAAATCTGATGGTTTGACGAGGCGGGTCCGAGGAGGGTTTCCTTTTCAGCCCGCATCTCAAGCGTGACGCGTTCGGCGTTGCTCCCACAGATCCGTCGGGGCACGTGCGCCAGTTGGTAGGCAGCATGATCTACGCCTCCACGTTCGCCTCCTGGAAATTGCACAGCCCAGGAGCGTTCCTATACACGCTCATCCGTGATGGCGAAGCCGGAGGCGTACCGAATATCGGGACCGACTACCCGATGCTCGAGACCGCAGGCACGATCAAAGTGGTACCGAGCGGCCGAAGCGGCAGCTTCAAAATGGTTTTACTCCAATCCGACATTGCCGAGTCCGCACTGTCGATCATCGACTCCCGAGGGTCCCGAAACCGAGGCGAGGCGGGCAGCCTCCAGAGCTTGGGCAACCAGCGGGCCTACAGTCACGTCGAGCGGGAACGCGCCAAGATTGCCTCCGAGGCTGAAATTAACGGCCACGAGGAAGCGCGACTCATTGCGGCGCTGCGTGACGTAACTTCAGGCGGTGCTTTCGGTGTCTGACGACGAACTACCGATCAACGACGAGGTCCAAACCACGGAAGGTGCGATCGCCTCCTCACCCAAGGCAGACCAGGAACCGCAGCGGTCGGCAAGCAACACTTGCGATCAACACCGATTACCACTGAAGCTGAAGAGACAGGAACGGCGCAAGTAGGAACGCGCGACACTGTCGAGGCGCCTAGGGGCGACCTGCCGGATGATTCAGCGGTGTCGTCCCGGTCAGCTAAGCGCCCGGTGCAGAAGGGTGGTCGAGGAACGGACCCGGGCGCGGACCTTGAACGTCGAGTCGGCCGTACCGAGTTCAACGACGGTGCTCTGGTCAGGCTGCGTGTGCCAATCCGCGTCGACGCGGATTCTGGACGTGATGTTCTCACCGATATAGACGTTCTCGCGGTCGACGTCGACGGACGTCTGCGGATCTCGCGTTCGATACTCGAGTGTAAGAGCGGCAAGGGCCAGTCTGGCGAGCCTGACCGGCTCCTGTGGCTCGCAGGCCTTCAGCAGTTTCTCGGTTTTGAGCGCGCTGTTCTCGTGCGTCAGACAGCCTCACGCCGCGGCCGCGGCCTCGCCCGGCCACTCGGTCTCCGAACTCTCGACGTCGCGACGCTTGCCGGCCGCGAGGCAGCTCATGCCTGGCTGCCAGCGCGATTCGGCACAGCGATCTGTCGGTGGTGGACGGGACCATCCCCTTTCCCGTTCCCGTGGTGCTGGGCCATGAGGGGGCCGGGGTCGTGGAGGCGGTGGGTGC
>NZ_JBEOXI010000595.1:0-2220 GCF_040296465.1 Streptomyces sp. NPDC002130 | reverse complement strand
GGGGCGGGGCGGGCCGACGGCGGTGAGGCGGGGGGCCGAGCCGGAACCGGCTTCCGGCTCCGGCTCGGCCCCGGTGGGCGGCCCGGTCGGGAAGACCCGGCCGGTCAGCCCGTGCACATCCGGGTACAGCACGAAACTCAGCCAGTTCCCGTCGGGCCGCCGGACGAGGAAGGACACCTGCTCCTGCGACAGCATCGCCGCCCGGTAGCGGTCCTCGTACGCGGGATCCCGGAGCCAGGTGACCACCTCCCACGGGTAGCGGCCGAAGAGGTCCTCCCGGCCGGAGCCCAGCAGTTCCTCGCAGCGACGGTTGGCATACGTCAGGCGGCCGTCCTGGTCCAGCGAGAAGAGCCCGTCGGGCAGCCGCTCGGCCGCTCCGGCCGCGGTGAGTCCGCCACCCGCGTCGACGAGGGCGCCCACGAGGATCCGTGCGGAGCCGGTGCCGCCCCGCACGAGATGGCCCCACAGCTCGACCGGCCGGTAGCCGGTCATCTCCTCGCCCCGGGACTCGTCGCGGACCCGGAAGTGCCGGGACCTGACCCGGCCGTCGGCCAGCGCGTCGTGCCTGCTCTCACGCAGTTCGTGCAGGTCGTCGGGGCTGACCCGGGCCTCGACGTCCGCGATGGTGCCGCCGTAGGCCGCCCGGTCCAGGCCCAGGAGCGCGAGGGCGTCGTCGTCCGCCGTGCAGCGGTCGCTGTCCAGGTCCCAGTCGATGAGCCCGACCCGGACCGGGTGGGCGGCCGAGGTGGGCAGCCGCACGCTGATCGGCTCGTCGTCGTACTCGACGTGGTGTGCGGGGGAGCCCGGGCCCGGCCGGCCGGCGACGAGGCGGTCGAGACGCTCCTCCATGGCCCGCTCGGCGGGGCGCAGCGCGGCACCGACCGCTTCCCCGTCCATCGGGGCCCGCGCCGCCGAGCGCAGCACGACCAGCACGCCGACCGTCTCGCCGCCGGTCCGGACGGGCTGGTAGGCGGAGCCGAAGGAGTAGGGGAGCCCGGCCGTGAAGTGCGGAAAGCGGACCATGGTGGCGTGCTCGTCCGGCAGCCACAGCGTCTCGTCGCGACGGTAGGCCTCCGCCATGGGCAGGGCACCGCCCACGGGCACCCGCCACCAGCTCTTGAGCAGCGAGCGGGGCACCCCGGTGATCATCGCCAGCACCAGCGAGCGCCGGTCGCGAGAGCGCAGGTAGACCAGCCCGCCGTAGCCGTCGAGGTCCCGCACGGCCTCCACCAGCGGGGCCGTCAGGGCATCCTCGATCCGGCCGGTGCCCTCGCCCGGGACCCGGCCCTCAGCCCCGTTCCGGCTCCGGCCGGCGGCTGACCGCGGCCTGTCCGGTACGGCGGCTGCCTCATCCATGTCGCGTCCTCCCGGTACGGAGGCACCGGACACCAATCACTTTCCACCAGGATGTGCCATGGTCGGCGCTCCGGCGCGGCAAGTGCAACCTTTCGGCCGGCCCGGCCGTCTCATCCAGCATCAGCCACATGCAAGCCTCGGGGGCGGCAATGGTACGAATCAGAAGAGCATGCGCGACTCTCGCACTCGTGGGCGCCACGGTGGGTGTGGCGGCCATCCCGGCCGGCGCCGCACCGGTGGCCGGCCCGCAGTCCACCACCCGGGCCACGGCGTGCCCGACCGGCTGGGGAAGCCTCGCCAAGACCGACGCCGGCGCCGGCGTCGCACCGATGACCGACGTCAGGACCGGTCGTCACACCTGCTTCGACCGGATGGTCATCGACGTGCCCGGCGCGGGCAGCGGCGTCGGCTACACCGTCCAGTACGTCGACAAGCTCTACCAGGACGGCTCGGGCCGCTACATCGCCGTGTCCGGCGGCGCCGTGCTCGCAGTGCGGGTGACCGCGCCCGCGTACGACCCGGAGACCGGGGCGGCCACGTATCCCGGCCGCGTGGCGCGCCCCCTGCCGGGCGTGGACCTCACGGGTTACCGCACCTTCCGGGACACCCGGTTCGCCGGCAGCTTCGAGGGGGAGACCCAGATCGGGCTCGGCGTCCGCGCACGGCTGCCCTTCCGGGTGCAGCAGCTGGACGACCGCGTCGTCGTGGACGTCGCCCACAGCTGGACCGCCACCGGCTGACGGCCACGGGCCGACCGCACGGCGCCCGGCTCTCAGGGGCCGGGCGCCCCATGTCCCCCGATCACGCGCTGGGCAACCCGTCCTGGGCGGCGGGCCGTCTCGTCGAGGCCACCGCCCCGTTCAG
>NZ_JBEOXI010000594.1:0-2226 GCF_040296465.1 Streptomyces sp. NPDC002130 | reverse complement strand
GAGTTGTATCGGTCGTCGGCGGAATGATCTCCACCGCGACGCTCGGAAGCGCTTTCGACTTCGATGCCTACCGGACAAGTTCGGGTCTGATCGGCCTCATGATCGGGATCGGTTCGATCGTGTACTTCGTATGGGGAGAGTCGGCATTCGGGGTAACCCTGGGCAAACTCGCCCTCGGAATAGGCGTTCGCTCGGTAGGAGGTGCGCGTCCGGCCCTGTCGCAGTCCTTCAAACGGAATGCATTCGTGATCCCCATGTACCTCGGATCGGCTGTTTCGGCGTTGGCCATGCTCGGTAGTGGTGACGAGCTCGTCGGCATGCTGAATTCGATGTCGTTGGGCAGTGTCGCGAGCATTCTCGGTTCTCTGGTAACAGTCGCTATTTCGATCGCGATCATCGTTTCGATCAGTAGCGCACCGGACGTACGCGGCTTTCACGATCGGATGGCTGACGCCGTCGTCGTGGTCACCCGACAGTAGCCGAGCACGCTTTGACGGAGGCGACTTGTCTCAGAGCGTCAGCAGTTTCTTCTGCACCTTGCCCATGGCGTTGCGGGGCAAGCTGTCGACCAGACAAACCTGGCGAGGACGCTTGTGGATCGACAGCGATTCGGCGACGAAGTCCGAAACCACTGCGCAGTCGGCTACTTCCCCGACGATGAAGGCGACTATGCGCTGTCCGAGGTCGTCGTCCGGCACACCGACGACGGCGGCTTCGCGAACCCCCGGGTACGCCAGAAGCGCCTGTTCCACCTCGCCTGCACCGATGCGGTATCCACCGGACTTGATCATGTCGACCGACTCGCGACCTACGACGCGGTGGAATCCGCTGTCGTCGATCACCGCGATGTCGCCGGTGCGGAACCAGCCGTCTTCGGTCATGGATTCCGCTGTCTTCGAGGGGTTCCCGAGGTACTCGTCGAAGAGCACGGCTCCCGAAACTTCCAGTTGCCCAAGCTGCTCACCGTCGCGCGCCGACAGTTCACCGTTCTCGCCGCGCAACCTCGTTCTGACACCGGGAACAGCGTGGCCGACCCAACCCGGGCGGCGTTCGCCGTCGTGCGTCGTGCTGACGGTGATGAGAGTTTCACTCATTCCGTAGCGCTCGACGGGAGCCAACCCGGTCAGCGATTTCATCCGCTCGAACAACGGAACCGGAAGTGGCGCGCTGCTGGACACGAGCAGACGCGCGGATCGCAATGCTGCTGCCGCCGAGGGATCTCCGCACACTCGTGACCAGACGGTCGGAACACCGAAGTACAGCGAGCCACCCGCTGCGGCATACGAATCCGGAGTTGGTCTGACGGTATGAATCAGCGCCGAACCCACGCGCAAGGCGCCCAACACGCCGAGAATCAACCCGTGGACGTGGAAGAGGGGCAGTCCGTGGACGAGTGTGTCCTCCGGAGTCCAATTCCACACGTGGGCAAGTGCGTCGAGATCCGCTGCGATCGATGCTCGCGAGAGGACGACGCCTTTCGGAGCTCCGGTGGTTCCCGAGGTGTACATGATCAGTGCAGTAGCTGCCGCGCTCGGTTCGGGATAGGACGTCGCGGATCGCGCGTGAATATCGATGGGAATCAACGGGATACTCGAATCCGTCGGCCCTTCTCCGAGTATCAGTTCGGCCTTGGAATCGGCGATGATGTGCTGACGTTCGAGCGGGCCGGAGTCCGGCGGGATCGGGACCACGGCAACACCGGCGATCAGCGCGCCGGTCACAGCAACGACCGTCTCGAGGCCGGCGGTGGCCTGTACTGCCACTCGCTGTGCGCCGTGGATTCGATCGGCGACCGCGGTGGCGGCGGCCAACAGGTCGGCGCGAGAGAGGGTTGCGCCTTCGCCGAAACTGACCGCCGCTCCGTGATCGTCGAAGAAGTGGGGGTCGAGGGAGCGCAAAAGTGTGGATTCGCTGTTCATTGTGAGTTTCCGTTCTTTGAAAGAAGTTTCAGACGGACCAGGGAACAACGAACAGCAGCCAGGCGAGGATCGGCGTCACGACCATGATGGTCATGCCCCACCGCATCGTCCGCCCGAACACCACGTCGCGTTCTTCCGGAGCGGCGTTCGCCACCACCAGTGCGCCGTTGGTCGAGAACGGACTGCAATCGACCAGAGACGACGAGATCGCCCGCCCACTCCCCCTGCGCCCCCGGCAGTTGGAGATCCTCACCCTCCTCGCGCTCGAACCCGACGGTTTCTCCCCGGAACGGCTGCGCGCGGCCCT
>NZ_JBEOXI010000593.1:0-2230 GCF_040296465.1 Streptomyces sp. NPDC002130 | reverse complement strand
ATTTCGGCGGCGACGTGGGCGATCGGGCGGTCGTGACACCGCTCGATCAGGCGTCGTCTTCCCTCGACGGTGAGTGGGGCATTACGGTGTGTCACAGGGCTGGTCCTTCTTGGTCGAGAACGGCTATGTCGCAATTCCTATTCTCGCGCCGAGGACCAGCCCGTCTACTTCAGTCCCGCGTCATCAACGTCCGTACCCGCAACATCTAGTTCGGCAACGACGACATACGTCTGTGCGGTCAAAGGCTTGAATCCTTTCGTTGTCAAGGTCAGTGCCTAAGTCCAGGTGAGCGAAAGCAGATCGGGTTTCCCCAACCGCGCCACTTCAGCGAGGCGGCGTTTGAGATCCCACATCAACCGCTGGTTTGTGCCGAATCGTTCTCCACGCCCGACGACCGCTAGCTGTCTTCGAGAATATGGTGCCTGTCTGGCTGCCAGACGACTAGATGACCTGATTCCGTGGTAAGGAGGTGAACGAGGAAAACCGGAAAGCACGATGCTGCGAGTAGTGATCACCCGCGTGATTGCGGTGCGAGCGCCTGTGTCGACACTGACGATCGCGAACACCTGACACCTTCCGTCCTCACTAAGATCGTCTTGATGGCACCGATTGGACAGCTTTCACTGGCAGTCAGGGTGACTCATCAAGTCCTGCCTAACCCGACAAGAACACCGATATGATCGCGGCACCTCGCATTTCGTATCATATTGCAGTACAGAATAATTCGGTCACTTACTAATACAGAGTCAAGAGTTGTCGACGGCGGCGATCTGCCTTGTCCACGCATACCACGCCACTCCGCAGAACGCTGCTACCATCACGAGGTCGGCGACGATTGCTACGGGCACCTCACGCGTAGCTCGGGCGATCGGGAACGCAACCGCCGCGATGAGCACTAGGACAGCGCAGGCCGGCGGAACCGTGCGGGCACGCCACTGCATGGTTCCAAACACAACAAGCGCGAAGGGAAAGGTCGGCCCCGCGAGCAGCAACATGATTGTGCCGGCCGTCGGGTAGCCGGCGAACGACGCTAGTGCCGAACTGTCGTCGACGCCGAAGACACCCTCGAAGAAACCTTGCAGCCCGAACGCGACAGTCCCGAACATGCCTACCAGCACCAGCAAGAACCACAGCCCAGACACAACCGGGAAGGGGGCACGCAGCTTCTCGTACTCACCTAGGAGCCCGAACACCCACGGCACGGTCGATACAGCGATGAGCATGCCACCGACCACTCCGTAATGCCCGTCGTTCCAGAACAGCGGCGAAAGCCCAAAAATCGCCGGACCCACAATCAGTCCTAGTATTTGCATCCGTGCAATAAGCATGGACCGACCATAGCCGTTCAGCGAAATAGGACTGGGCGAAACTGTCAATGATCGCGTCCATATCCGGCTGAACGGCGAAGCTCAAGATCAGAATGTCGGCAACCGACTGGATTCATAGAGTCGATCATGCGCCTTGCCCACGATTCCCGTGTAGACAATCAGATCTAGATGGGCGGGTTGAGTACGAAACGTCGACGGCGACGATCATGTGCACAGTTACGCCGTCGGTCCGACTAACTTCGTCGTCTTGGCGGTGAAGACGCGTGCGTGTGGCCCTCGACCAGGCTCAGACTCGCAACCACTCCCGAGTGGCGATCACCAAGGCAGCGACCCCACGGTTAAGTGTCGGTTGAACTTCCGGAGCGAAATAGGCCGAGTGGTTCGATGGGATATCGCGGTCGATGCTCCCTGCCTCCGCAGCGGCCCGATACGTTGCCGGGTGCGTACCCCCGAGAATCCAGTAGACCAACGGCGCACTCGCAGCAGTAGCGAGCAAACCGACATCCTCGCTTCCCGAGACCTGCCCGGGGTCAAAGACCGTGTCGTCGCCGAACGCCGACCGGAACGCGACCATCGTGCGCTCAGTAGCATTGTCTCCATTGACCGTAACGGGAAAAGACTCCGCCCGCACGATCACAGGATCCGGCGCTCCGGACGCTGCCGCCTCGGCACTCACGATGCGCTCGATCGCAGCCAACATACGCTCCCGCACATCCTCACTGTAGGAGCGAATGGTCAGGCCAAGCTCCGCGCTGTCAGGGATGATGTTGTTCTTTGTGCCGGCGTTGAGCCGCCCAACGGTAACCACCGCGGTCTCCTTCGGCGCCCTCTACCTCGTCGTCGGCGTCCTCGCGGCCCTCCACCACGCCCGCGCGACCGGCACCGGCCAGGTCGTCGACGCC
>NZ_JBEOXI010000592.1:0-2232 GCF_040296465.1 Streptomyces sp. NPDC002130 | reverse complement strand
TCGGTGGCCAAGGAGGTGCGTTATGAGGCTCCCCGGCTGGCTGTGGTCTCGACCGTGACGGGCCGGTTGGCCGAGGGTGAGGACCTGCGCTCGGCCGACTACTGGGTGACCCAGGTCCGGCAGCCGGTCCGCTACGCCGACGCCGTCACCACCCTGGAGTCCGAGGGCGTCACCACACTCCTGGAACTCGGCCCCGGCGGCACCCTCGCCGCCCTCGCCGCCCAGGCCGTCCGCGACCCCGACGCCCTGACCGCCACCGTCGCCACCCGCGCGGGGCGCCCCGAGCCGGAGACCCTGGTCGAGGCGCTCGGCACCCTCCACGCCCGGGGCGTGCCCGTCGACTGGGAGGCGTTCTTCGCCGGTACCGGAGCCCGCCGGGTCCCGCTGCCCACCTACGCCTTCCAGCGCCGACGGTACTGGCTCGACGAAGTCGCCCACGGCAGCCGCGACTCCGGCCCCGTCGCACGCGTCACGCCCGGCATTCCGGCGCAGGCGCCCCGGGCGGTGCCCTTGGCCGAGCGGCTCGCGCCACTGGGCGACGCACAGCGGGAGCAGTACCTTCTGACCCTCGTCACGGAGCTGGTCGCCAAGGTGCTCAAGCATCCCGACACCTCGGCCGTGGTGCCCCACCGCCCCTTCCAGGAACTGGGCTTCGATTCCCTGACCGGCGTCGAACTGCGCAACCGGCTCGGTGCCGACACCGGTCTCTCCCTGCCCGCCACCGCCGTCTTCGACCATCCGACCCCCGTCGCGCTCGCGGCCTACCTGAAAACACAGGCGGCCGCTCCCGGTCCCGAGGGCGGACCGGTTCGTGCCGCGACCGGGGAACTGGACCGGCTGGAGGCGTCCGTGGACGCCCTCGCGGCGGACGGCTCGCAGCCGGACGAGACCCGCGTGGCGTTGTCCGCCCGGCTGCGAGCCCTGGCCGACCGTCTCGCGGGACCCACGGACACACCGTCCCCGTCCGCCGCCGACGCCGATGTCGCCGACCTCATGGACGCGTCCGCCGACGAGATCTTCGACTTCATCGACAGCCGGCTCGGCCGGGCCGCGAACTGACGCCGCCCGTCCGCCGCCCCGCACCACCACTTTTCCGGTACCGAGGAGAGACTGATTCCGCATGTCCGCTGACATGTCCCGCGCGCAGGACCAGGCCCAGACCAGGGAACAGAAGCTCGTCGACTACCTGAAGTGGGTCACCGCCGACCTGCAGAAGGCACGCGAGCGCATCGAGACGCTCGAGTCGGCCGCCGCCGAACCGGTGGCCATCGTCGGCATGGCATGCCGCTTCCCGGGCGGAGTCACGTCACCGGACGACCTGTGGCGCCTCGCCGCCGAAGGCCGGGACGCCATCAGCCCCTTCCCCGAGGACCGCGGCTGGGACCTCGACGCGCTGTACAGCACGGACCGCGACGAGCCGGGCACGTCGTACACCCGGGAGGGCGGGTTCCTCGACGGAGCCGCCCTGTTCGACGCCGACTTCTTCGGCATCTCGCCCCGCGAGGCCCGCGCCATGGACCCCCAGCAGCGCGTCCTGCTGGAGACCGCGTGGGAGGCGTTCGAGGACGCCGGGATCGACCCCGCCACCCTGCGCGGCAGCCGTACCGCCGTGTTCGCCGGCGTGATCGAGCAGAGCTACCTCGGACTCGAAGGGCCCGCCGAGCTGGAGGGCCACCTCATGACCGGCAAGCTCAGCAGCGTGGCCTCCGGCCGCATCGCGTACACCTTCGGCCTCGAGGGCCCGGCCGTCTCGATCGACACGGCCTGCTCGTCCTCGCTGGTCGCCCTGCACCTCGCGGTGGAGTCGGTCCGGCGCGGGGAGTCCACCCTCGCCCTCGCCGGAGGCGCGACGATCACCGCGACGCCCGGCGGATTCGTCGACTTCTCACGCCAGGGCGGACTCGCCCCCGACGGCCGGATCAAGTCGTTCGCGGCCGCCGCCGACGGCACCTCCTGGTCGGAGGGCGTCGGTCTGCTGGTGGTGGAGCGCCTGTCGGACGCGGTGCGCAACGGGCACCGGGTGCTGGCGGTGGTGCGGGGCAGCGCGGTGAACCAGGACGGTGCCTCGAACGGCCTGACGGCACCGAACGGCCCGTCGCAGGAGCGTGTCATCCGTCAGGCCCTTGCGAACGCGCGCCTGACGCCTGCCGAGGTGGACGCGGTGGAGGCGCACGGTACGGGGACGCGGCTGGGTGACCCGATCGAGGCGCAGGCGTTGCTGGCGACGTACGG
>NZ_JBEOXI010000591.1:0-2238 GCF_040296465.1 Streptomyces sp. NPDC002130 | reverse complement strand
GTCGAGGGGCGGCGGGTCCTGCGCGCGGTGGTGTCCCGCCGGAGCCGGCAGCGGGAACGGCACGATGACCGGCAACCCGGAATCCGCGATGTAATCGGCAAGAGCCGGACGTGTGAGGAAAAGAGATCCCTTGACTGCCAACTGCATTGCCTGAATCGGCGGAGTCGGTCCGGAGGCCGTTCCGAAGCACACCAGCAGCCCGCGCCTGGCAAGGCAATCGAGTGAGATGTCGAAGGTGGATTGCCCGATACTGTCGTAGACAACCGGCACGCCGACGCCCCCGGTGATCTCCTTGACACGTGCGACGACGTCCTCGCGGGTGTAGATGACGACTTCATCGCACCCGTGCGCTCGGGCGACGCTCGCCTTCTCGTCGCTCGACACCGTGCCGATCACTTTGATTCCCAACAGTTTTGCCCACTGGGTGAAGATCAGTCCGACACCACCGGCCGCAGCATGCAGCAACACGGTGTCCCCCGCTTTCAACGGGTAGATGCGCCGCAGAAGGTATGCGGCAGTCAACCCTCGCATGGTCATGGCGGCCGCGGTGTCGAAGGCAATGCCGTCGGGAAGCGCGATCAGGTCGGACGACGCCATGATCCGCTCGGTGGCGTACGCACCCAGCGGACTGCCGGTGTAGGTCACGCGGTCCCCCACTGCAAAATCGACGACTCCCTCGCCGATCTCTTCGACCACGCCGGCGCCCTCAACGCCCATCCCGGCAGGCAATTGCGCAGGGTAGAGGCCGCTTCGAAAGTAGGTGTCGGCGAAGTTCAACCCCACCGCTTCATGGCGAACTCGAACCTCTCCGACGCCCGGTCGTCCTACCTCGATCTCTTCCCAACGCATGACGGACGGTGTGCCGATCTCGTGGAACCGAATGGCGTTTGCCATCGATGCTCTCCAATTCTGTGGGCGGACTCGACTCGATTGCGGTCGAGCTGCATTCGTACGCAACAACTTCCAGAAGTCGGTGCTCGACTTCGCGGTCGTGCCGAACTGATGTGAACAAAACTATGTGAGATCCGGCTCACATGCTTAACTTGACGAGACACGCAACACAACATTTCGGGACATCGAGTAAAGGAGGCCCCATGAAGCCACTCGCCCGTTACGCATCACTGAACCGCTACGTCGACCTGTGCCGAACAGTGGACGTCGACGCTGTGGCCCTGATGAGAAGTGTCGGCCTGAGCCCGGCAAGTCTGGCGAACCCGGACCAATGGGTACCGGCCGCCTCCATCGCATCGCTCCTGGAGCGATCGGCAGCGGAGTCCGGACACGAAGACTTCGGGCTTCTACTCGCCGGCCTGCGTCGACTGTCCAATCTCGGTCCCCTCAGCTTGGTCATCAGGGAAGAACCAGACGTCAGGAGCGCGCTCGACGTATTGATGCGATACGAGCACACGTACAACGAGTCATTACGCATTCGATTGAACGAGGTCAACGGACTCGCCACCCTGCGAATCTCGCTCGAGGTCGGCGAGCCGGTCGACACCAGACAGAGCGTCGAACTCGCAGTCGGCGCGACGCTGCAGATCCTGCGAAGTTTTCTGGGTTCTCGATGGCATCCGGTCAGCGTGGGATTAACGCACAATGCCCCGAAAGATACGAGCACGCATCGACGAATCCTCGGCGACACCGTGGAATTCGATCACGAATTCACCGGAATCGTTTTCTTCGCCGCCGACCTGGATGCGGCAAACCAACTGTCCGACGAGTTGCTCCGGCCGTACGCTCGCCAGTTCCTCGACTCACTTCCCGCATCGGAAACCTCCGACACACTCAGCCGCACCAAGGAATTGATCGAAGTTCTGCTTCCGACCGGCCGCTGCTCGGTCGAGCAGGTAGCACGAAGCCTCGGATTCGACCGGCGGACACTGCACCGCCATCTCGCCGAATCCGGAGATACGTTCACTGCCGTTCTCAATTCGGTCCGAAGCACCCTCGCGGAACGATTTGTCGCCAACCCTCGCTATTCTTTGACCGAAGTGGCGGTACACCTGGGGTTTTCGACGCAGGGTAGCTTCTCGCGCTGGTTTCGCACTCAGTTCTCGATGAGCCCGAGCGCGTGGCGGGCTCAACGCTCGATCAGCTGACCAGCACGACTCCGACGTAGGCGATCGTTGCCACCCACACAGAGGCCCTGGCGCGCCGCCGATGGCGACTCCTCCTCGTGCTCGTGGCGGGTCTCGCGGCTGGCGCCGTGCCATGGGTGATCTAGGCGTACGCGAGCTA
>NZ_JBEOXI010000590.1:0-2251 GCF_040296465.1 Streptomyces sp. NPDC002130 | reverse complement strand
GGGCGTGGGGGGTGCGTAGGCGCATGAGGGATGCCCTTCGATCAAACAGTCAGGTTCATGACATCCCGCATGACACCACGCCGGCCGGTGCTGCGTCAGCAGTACAGGTTGCCGCCGGGTGACGTACCGAGGATCTGCGTGAAGCGCTGGTAGTTGTTCACCCGGCTCTGCACCTGCGCCGGGTTCTTGCCGTCGCACTCCAGGGAACCGTTGATGCTGCGGATCGTCTGGCCGAAACCGGCGCCGTTCACCATGGCGTTGTGCGGGGTCATGCTGCCGGGGCCGGTCTGGGTGTTCCAGTACCACAGGGCCGTCTTCCAGGCGACGGCCGAGTCGTTCTGCACCAGCCAGGGGTTGTTCAGCAGGTCGATGCCGAGCGCGTCGCCCGCGGCCTTGTAGTTGAAGTTCCAGCTCAGCTGGATCGGGCCACGCCCGTAGTAGGCGGCCTGCCCGGCCGGACAGCCGTAGGGCCGGCTCCAGTCGCAGTAGTGCGGGTAGTTGGCGGTGTTCTGCTCCACCACGTGCACCAGACCGCCGGTCTCGTGGCTGACGTTGGCGAGGAAGGCCGCGGCCTCCTGCTTCTTCACCGTGTCGCCGCCGGTGTTGGCGAAGCCGGGATAGGCGCCGAGGGCGGCGGTGAGGCCGCTGTAGGTGTAGAACGAGTTCCGGTTCGGGAACATCTGGTTGAACTGCGCCTCGCTCACCACGAAGCGGGCGTTGGGCGTGCCCGGACCGTTGTCGCAGGCGTACGGCTCCCAGTACCAGGTGCTGATGACCGGGTCGTAGCCCGGGTTGGCGTGCTCGGCGATGTACGCCTTGCCGTCGCTGTAGCGGACGATGTCGCCCGCGGCGTACGACTTCCCGGCCGTCCAGTTCGGATAGCTGGAGCAGGTGGCGGCCGAGGCGTTCGTGGCGGGCAGGAGCACCGGCGCGGGGCCGGCGAGGGCGAGGGCGGCCAGGACTGCGGAGATGCGGCGTCTCGACACGGTTCAACTCCTTCGCGGAGCACGGCCGCACCCTGACGAGGGCAGGGTGAAGCAGGCCCTTGACCGCACGCGCCGGTGGTCCGGTCACGGCGTGGGGGCGGCCGTGGTGGGGGGCTGGGAGGCACACTCAACCGCTTTGGTCTGTACCAGTCAAGGGTGTAGACCAGTCAGGTGCAGGCCCTTCGGGTACAGAACTGCCGGGTCCGCGCCGGGCGACGGCCCGCCATGCCTCGCTCGGGGCTCACACGCGCGCCGAGCCCTCCAGCGTCGCCGCCAGCCGGTCCAGCAGGGACCGCAGCAGGTCGTCGTCGCCGTCGCCGAGCGGCGGCCAGCCGGCGCGGACGGCGCGGTCGACGCGCTGCCAGTACTCCTGGCCGCGCGGGGTGAGATGGGCGAGGACACGACGCCGGTCGAACGGATCGACCCTGCGGTGCACCACGTTCTGGTCGACGAGCTGGTCGACCAGCTTGGTCAGCGTCGGAGGCGGCAGGAAGGCGGCCTCGGCGAGCCCCGTCATGTGGTGCCCCTCACCGTCGGACAGCGCGGCCAGCACCCGCCACGCGTCGAGCGAGCAGCCCTCCGCCTCCAGCACGCCCTGCAAACGCCGCGCCGCCAGCCGTTCGGCCCGCGTCAGCAACTGCACGAGGTCGTCGGGACGACGCGGGGTGGGGCTGGGCATCCCTGCTCCTAGGTCACGAGGGGTGTCCATCGTAGGAGACGCACTGGAGTTCGTCCGGTGGAGCCGGAATCATGACGCCATGTTCCGGCACGACCTCCCAGGGACCGAGTGGTTCACGGCCGACGACTCCGTCCTCGGCGTGGCCCTCGTCTTCCCCCTGCGGGGCCCGGCCGGGATCTTCGGGCCCGCCTGCGAGCTGTGCGCGCGGCTGGCCGCCGAGGAGGTCAACCGGGAGGGCGGCGTGCTCGGCAGGGAACTGCGGCTGGTGCCGGTCGACGGCTCGGGCCCGCCCGGCGAGATCGCGGACGAGGTCGAGGCGCTGGTGGATCTGGGTGCCGTGCAGGGCGTCACCGGCTGGCACATCTCCTCCGTACGGCAGGCTCTGGCGCCGAGGATCGCGCACCGCGTCCCGTACGTGTACACCGCGCTGTACGAGGGCGGGGAGAACACGGCGGGGGTCTTCCTGACCAGCGAGATCCCGGGCGACCAGCTCCGGCCCGCGATGGATCTGCTGGCGCGCGAGCGCCGGGTCCGGCGCTGGTTCGTGGTGGGCAACGACTACGTGTGGCCGCGGCACACGGCCCGC
>NZ_JBEOXI010000589.1:0-2260 GCF_040296465.1 Streptomyces sp. NPDC002130 | reverse complement strand
CCTGCGTCCGGGGACTGTTTCGTAATCGGTGTTTTGGCCCGAGACGCTGAGTGAATGCTCGGCGAGGAGGTGCCGAGATGACGACACTGGAGAATGTTACGAAGAAGAGGGCCGAGCCCTCCGCGGAAGCTGCGGCGGCCGCGGAGTTGGTGCGCCTGGCCAAGGAGCAGGGCCTGTCGCTGACCGGGCCGGACGGTTTGCTCAAGCAGTTCACCAAAACCGTTCTGGAAACCGCACTGAACGAGGAGATGACCGAGCACCTCGGGCACGACAAGAACCAAGCTCCGGCCGATCGGGAGTCTACGAATATTCGCAACGGGACTCGGTCGAAAACGGTGTTGACCGAGGCCAGTGGGCATGTCCCGATCGAGGTCCCTCGTGATCGGGAAGGGACGTTCGAGCCGCAGATCGTCAAGAAACGCCAACGTCGATTGAACGGGGTCGATGAGATCGTGTTGTCGTTGTACGCCAAAGGATTAACGACTGGTGAAATCAGTTCGCATTTCGCTGAAATCTACGGGGCCTCGGTCTCGAAGGAGACCATCTCGCGGATCACCGACAAGGTCCTCGAGGAGATGCAGGACTGGTCTGCCCGTCCGCTCGACGAGGTGTACGCGGCAGTTTTCGTCGATGCGATCGTCGTCAAAGTTCGAGACGGGCAGGTCGCAAACCGGCCGATCTACGCGGCGATCGGCGTCAGTCTCGACGGACGGCGCGACGTGCTCGGATTGTGGGCCGGCACCGGCGGTGAGGGCGCCAAATTCTGGATGTCCGTGCTGACGGACATTCGCAATCGCGGCACTCGGGATGTGTTCTTCCTGGTCTGCGACGGATTGAAAGGCCTGCCGGAAGTCGTCGAGAACGTATGGCCGGCCACGACGGTACAAACGTGCGTCGTGCATTTGATCCGCAACACCTTTCGGCTCTCGGGACGTCAACACTGGGACGCACTCAAACACGATCTCAGACCGATCTACACGGCACCGACCGAGGCTGCCGCTCACGCGGGGCTGGACGATCTCGCCGAGCACTGGGGTGAGAGGTATCCGGCGATCATCCGATTGTGGACCAACGCTTGGCAGGAGTTCATTCCGTTCCTCGATTACGACACAGAGATACGGCGAGTGCTCTGCTCTACCAACGCGATTGAGTCCCTCAATGCCCGCTATCGGAGGGCGGTGAAAGCTCGTGGCCATTTCCCTACCGAGGCGGCTGCGCTGAAGTGTCTGTATTTGGTGACACGTTCGCTCGACCCGACAGGCAAGGGCCAGGCACGATGGATAACGAGGTGGAAGCCCGCTCTGAACGCGTTTGCGATCACGTTCGCCGATCGTTGGCCGGGATCGGAAACTTACTGATGGAAAACCGCCGAAACACCGTTAAAGAGATAGACCCGCGGCACCGAAGAATTGCCCACCGTGTTCGCGGATTTCCTCTCCGATGCGCACCACCTGGCCGACGCGTTGGGCGTCGATTGGGAAGAAGCCACATGCAATGGGGAGGGGCATTACACCGCCGAGTTGTACGGCGCCGAGTAATCGGGGCACTGACGGTCGGACAATCCACGGACGTTCGGCCGGCAGTCCCCGGCACCGGGAGTCTCAGGGGCGGTGGTTGCAAGGAGATGAATGGATGTGGGACTGGTACCGGTTTACATCCCAATTCGGTATCATGATGGTTATGAGTACGCAGATCGCGGTACGGCTACCCGAGGACATCGTGGCGTTTCTCGACAGTGAGGTCAGCGGTGGGCGTGCGAAAAGCCGTGCTCAAGTCGTGCTTCGAGCGTTGGAGCGTGAGCAGCGTCGACAGTTGGCGGTCCGCGACGTGGAGATCCTGTCTGACGGCGCGGGTAGCGATGTGAATATCGCTGCCGCGCACGGGAAGAAGAACTGAGTGCGCCCGATCCACGAGGCGCAACTCGGAGATCTTTGTCCGGTGTTGGTCCTGACGAGGGAATTGGTTCGGCCCCACCTGGGGACGGTCACTGTTGCCCCCATTCGTTCGAAGGGGCGGGGGTTGTCGACCGAACTGAGTTTAGGTGAAGGCAACGGCGTCGAGGACGGATCTGTTGCCGACTGCGACGGGGTGACGACCATCCCCGTGTCGGCACTCGGTGCGAACCGAGGATTTCTCCTGCCGGCTCAGGAAGTGTTGTTGAGCAGGGCGCTGCGATCAGCATTCGATCTCGAATCATGAGGAAATCAGCAGCGAGGATGGGGGAGAGATGGTGGTGAAGAAGTGGGAGCAGATTCCCCTG
>NZ_JBEOXI010000588.1:0-2261 GCF_040296465.1 Streptomyces sp. NPDC002130 | reverse complement strand
CCCGCTCGGGGCCTCTTGCCCATCCGGGACTGTGCGCCCGCTCGCGGCCTCATGCCCCCTTGAGGTCTCGCGCCCGCCCGAGGTCTCGCGCCCGCTCGTTGTCCTACTTGTGTTGATGTCCTTGCTCTTTCGCAAGACGAGAGTCGGTTTGCACATGCGTGCAGTCGCGGACAATGCCGAATCTGCCACTCTCGCGGGGGTTTCGACCAGCCGGATCCTGGCGATCGGTTGGGGTGCTGCGGCCGCGATCGGTGCCCTGGCCGGTGTCCTGGTCACTCCGCTCTCGCCGCAACAACTCGGTCTCACGACCATGTTCCCGATCTTCATCGCAGCATCCGCCGCAGCGCTGTTCGGCGGTCTGGACAGTCTCGTCGGCGCAGTTGTGGGTGGGTTGACGATCGGTGTCCTGGAATCGATGCTCAGCGGCTACATTTCGGTGATCGGCGGCTCGCTGCAGCAGACGTCCGCCCTGTTGATCATCGTGGTGATCCTCTTCGTCCGACCCAATGGACTGTTCGGTACCAAGAAACTGGAGCGGGTATGACGACGCTTGCCGAGAGAAATGAACCTGCGGTCGCCGAGAAGGCGGTCGGGCGACCGCGTGTAGTGGTCGCCGGATCGACGTCGTACCGGGTACTCCAGTTGGTTCTGCTCAACGGTCCTCCGTACTGCGCCTGCTCGAGTCTCGTCCGCCTGATCCCGCAGCTTGTACCGATTCCGAAACTCGAGACCACCACGGATACCGCCGACTCCGCACCTGATCCCGTCACCTGACATCTTCATCCCAATGCCAATCAATGCATGATCGCGCGCCCTCGGCATCACCCAGGAAGGCAGCTTTGAGCGGTCATACGTCCAAAAAAGACAGGTTGTGGCACCGATGCTGGGCATTTTCGTTACTGGAGCTTTCACGCGCACCTAACCGGAGGGAACCCTTCACCGGGTGCGCATTGCACGCCGTTTTTCATCTACGACCATCACTTCTTCATTGATCCGGCGGCGCAATGACCGGAACGCGATCGCAGAGATGGCGAATCCGAGCAGCACCGCCCCGAACAGTGCTAACACACCGGGGATTTCGAGTTCGAGTATGGCGTTGATTCCCATGATGATCACTGCGAGGCCGGCGATCAGGGCGAGTCGAACCGCGGTGTAGTACATCACCAGACGCACGAGCTTTGACCGTGCTACACGGTTGATCCGCGCCACGCGCGTCTGCGGTGCTTGATGGGCACCCAGTGCCGCAATTTCTGGGCTGACTGGTGGATTGATACGGCCCTTCGGAGCGGACTGGCGTTTCACGATGCTCGATTCTCGGGTTCGGATCCCGCCTCTGGTTGGCGGGGGCGACAGAACGAACCATATGTCTACTATGCACAATAGTAGTTCAGTGTTGTCCCGGTTCACCGCACCACGCTTGGAGGAAGTGCATGCAGGCACAGTCTCGGTGGTTCCTGCTCTTCCTGGTTGTGATCGGTCTTCTCGTCGTGGCGATCTGGCCTCGATCAACGTCAACCGAGACCCATTCCTCGACCCGGCCTCAAGTGCCTCCGGCCGCCCAGGCAGATGAAGATCGCGTCGACTCGGGGTTTTCCTCGAAGTCCGCGGCAGCAGCGGTTCCCTGTCCTGTGGCCCCGGCAGTACCGCCCGCTGGAGGAGAACTCCTGGGAATCAAAGCGACGTGTCTTGGCGAGAATACTGTGGTCGACCTCGGTGCAGCGCTGTCCGGGGAGCCGACCCTGATCAACCTCTGGGCCTCGTGGTGCGGGCCGTGCCGATCGGAAATCCCGGTCCTGAATGACTATGCAGGTACTCCGGGCTCCATCCGAGTAGTCGGGATCAACGTCCAGGACGACATGTCCACAGCACTAGCGCTTCTCACCGCTGCAGGCGTGCACTATCCCTCGTTCGCTGCGGTCGACGACATCGGAATTGCGCTATCGGCGCCGCCAGTTCTGCCGCTGAGCTTTCTCGTCCAACAAGACGGGTCCGTCGAACAGATTACAACCCCCATGGTTTTCGAAAACACTGACCAAATACGCTCCGCTGTAAGTGAGTTGATGAAATGAATGCCCCCGCACTCCCTCGCAAATCGAGACAACGCGTACTCGGAAAACCGACCCGCATCCTCCCACTGGTCGCTATTCTCACTGCGATCGTCGTCGCCGCGAGTGGATGTGCAACCGGCACCGATGCAGTCGCTTCGGGTGCGAATTTCGATTTCGTGTCACCGGGAGGACAAACCGATATTTTGTACGACC
>NZ_JBEOXI010000587.1:0-2263 GCF_040296465.1 Streptomyces sp. NPDC002130 | reverse complement strand
CCCAGGTCCCCGCCAGCTCGGTATCCACCATCCGGGGTGAACCCACGAGCATTTCAGCGCGGCTGAATCGCTCCGGCATTTCCGGAGCAGGACGGCATATTCGAACTCAGACACGCTGTCTGGCGTGGTGTCGATAGCCGTGGTTCGTGATTCCCGACCACGGTGTGGTGTCCCGGTGATCTACTGGTTCGCCGGGACGGGTGGTAGTCACAGGAGTAGGTGGAAGATGTCGAAGGCGACTGTCCATTGGGCTGTGCCGGGGTTCTTGCGGTCCGGTTCGATCGTGGCGAAGGTTTGCGCCAGCGCTACGCTCAACCCTCCTGCGATCAGCGGCAGTCGTTGCTCTGTCTCCTCGGAGAGGGCCACGTCCAAGGGCGGGCGGGCGGTCAGTTGATCGAGCAGCGGTTGTAGTTCGATCTCCTCGTCGAGTTTTTCGAACCGGTGGATGCTCTCTTGTAATCCTTTGGTGATCGGCAGGTCCCACGGTTCGATCACGTCGCGCAAGTTTGCTTTCGCGGAGGCTTTCCCGATCAGGATCAGGTCGTAGATCTTGTCGTCGATGAAATCGGTATAGCGCTTGAGATCGTTCCGGTCGACCTGCAGTCCGGCCGCTGCCCTGAAGAACCGTTGGAATTTCACGGTGCCCATTACTGGCATGTCGTCAGCTCCTTTCGAAGTATTCATGGATTTGGCGTACGGCCATCGCTCCTTCGCCGACGGCGGATGCCACTCGTTTCACCGAACCTCGGCGGATGTCGCCCGCCGCGAACAGGCCGGGCAGGCTGGTTTCGAGCGTCCTGGACAGGCCGCCGTTGATTGGCAGGCTGCCGTCCGCTCGTGCGTGGATCGCGTCCACACCGGTGAGGACGAAGCCGTGGTCGTCGAGTGCGATCGCGTCGGCAAGCCACCCTGTGTGCGGTACTGCCCCGATGAAGACGAACAGGGCGCGCACCCGAATCGTGTCCTGGTCGCCGGTGCGATTGTCCTCGACTGCAATTGCTTCGAGGTATTTCTCGCCGTGGACCGCACGAATCTCGGTGTGCCGGTGCACGGTGACCCGCGGATGGTGTTCGATCTGGTCGACCAGGTATCGGGACATGCTCTTCCCGAGGTCATCGCCGCGGATGAGCAGGTGCACCTGTGAGACGTGCTCGGCGAGGAAGACGGCGGCCTGGCCGGCGGAGTTGCCGCCACCGACGATGGCTATCGGGTCCCACAACGAGGACACGTATTCGGCGCGCTTGTCGTCGAGAACGGCGCGCGCGCAGATCAGCAGCGAGCCGTCAGGTGACAACACCAGGCCGGACAACCTGGCCAGAGCGATGTAGTCGTCGAGTTCGTCGAACGGTGTGCCTGCGTGGAGCTCGGGAATCTGGGTCACCACTAGTTGGTATCACGCGCCACGCGGTTGACGCATCATTGCGTAGATCGTCGGCCCGCCGCCTGGCATCACGATGTCGCGGGTCACTTCGAAACCGAAGCGGTTGTAGTACGGGATGTTCGATTCCTTGCTGCTCTCGAGGTAAGCGTCGACATGTTCACGGTCACAACGCTCCAACCGGGAGTTCAGTAGTGCTTTGCCGTATCCCCCACCGCGCGCCGCGCTGCCGGTCCCTACCGTCGCGAGATACCAGTGCGGCGAATTCGGGTGTGCTCCTTCGAGAACGGAGCTGACCTCGGCCGCATGTCGTAGCCCCCTGCCGAAGACACGCACCATGGCCGGCAGGCTCACGAGCCCGGAAATCCACGACTGCTTCCACCGCCCCGGCGGATCCCACAGAGTTGCCCCGCCGATCACGCCGTTGTCATCGGTGGCCACCTCGACACCGCCACCGGCAAAGTGGTGGTAACGAGCTTCTGCGGCAAACAGTTTCGACAGGCGATCAGCCCTGGAGTCCTCGTCCGGCAACATCCAGGCCATCAAGGGATCATCCTCGAACGCCTCGGCCAACACTGCCGACAGTGCCGGAACATCGGATCGGACAGCCGGCCGTACGTGTACACCCATGAGGCGAGAGTACCGCCGACTGTCCGAATCACTGGACTTTGAACAGCGCTGTCCTTGAACCGATCAGACGAGCAAGCCCGCAATCCGCGGCGGAATCTGTTCGAGCGCGTACGGCAAGCTCAGTACGGTGCTCCACGTCATGGCTTCGGCAGCAGCGTCTTCCAGAATGATCGCGCGGCCGTCCTTCACGACGTCGAGTTCCTGGTAGATCGGGGTCTTGTCCAGCTCCGCGCGAAGCTTGTCGCCGTAGCCGCC
>NZ_JBEOXI010000586.1:0-2264 GCF_040296465.1 Streptomyces sp. NPDC002130 | reverse complement strand
CTTCACCCGCGTGCTTCGCGGCACGGCCCTCCGGGAGAGCGGGGAAGATCGCACTGCGGGGGGCGCGCCCATGGGAGTCCCACTAGCTGCCTTTCGTGGCCGCATGCTTGTTGCTGTGGGCACCGAAGTCTCGGCCTCCCGCGATAGCCCACCGCTCGTCCGTTTTGATGGCCCACGCGAGGCACTCCTCGCGGACAGGGCATTCGAAGCAGATCGCGCGGGCGGGGAAGCTCGCTTCGCGACGCGCCTTCTTGTTGTGGACCTGGTTCGGGAACCACAGCTCAGGATCGTGATCGCGACACTTGGCACGTGCGCGCCAATCGATGTCGTCACTCATGTGAATAGCTCCTGTGCATAAGCCGGGCCGCCACCACCTCGGCGGCGGCCCGGATCTGTTGCGGGGTTGGGGATCAGGCGGGCTGCTCGGATTCCAGGAATGTGATCAGTGCGACCGCCTCATCGGCAGCGAGATCATCGGCGCTCTCGAAGTCACGGCCGTACTGCTTCTTGAGCCAGGCGAGCTTCTTTTCCTTCGTGTCGCATCCGTCCTTGTCGAGCAGTCGCGCGAGTGTCAGCTGCTGCTCATTGCTGGCCATCTCGACGGCATCGGTAACGTCTGCCGGCGCAGGCTCGTCGGCTGGAGTCGGGCTCGGTTCAACCTCAGACGCAAGACCGAGAGCTTCCTCGAGCCCAGATCCGCCGCGCTTGGTGGTGGGCACGCGCTCCGATGTGACGGACGTCGATTCTCCGTCGATGATCTGGACGGCATCCTCGAGCACCATGCCTGAGAAGTCGTTCGGGTACGCCTTGCGCCACGCTGCGGCCTCCGCACACTTGGCAAGTTGGTTGGCAGGCATCTTCGCCCACATTGAGTTCGGGTGCTGCTGGCCGTCTTTGGAGTACGTCTGCACGTACTCGCCGTACATCGCTACGGATGCGTACTTGACGCCGTTCTTGACGACGACGTACTTCGCGGCGAGCGGTGGACGATTCGGGTCGAGCCAGACGTCATCCCATCCGCCGTCGGCGCCGCGCCAGAACGGACCCTCGACCGCGATGTCGTCACCGGCGATGCGCGCCAGGCGATGTCCGGTCACTCGGTAGCCGTCGATCCCCGTCTGGATCGTGTACTTCATGACCCATTCTTCGTCTTGGCGCTTCGCGCGCTCGTTCCATACCTTGATCTTCGTTCGGCGTCCGAGCATGTAGATCTGCTTCGCGAACGGATCGAGCCCGGTGCGCTTCGCCTGGTGGAAGAACAGGTCGAGGTCACCCTTCGGCGCATCCTCGATGCCTAGCTGCCGGAGTGCCGCGACCTGTGCATCGGTGAACGACGACTGCGCGGGGTCGATGACGAGATCGGTTGCGTTGCCGCGTACTGCGAGTTCATTAGTCATGCGGAGAGCCTTTCGATTGCTGCGATGTCTGTTTTCTTGTCTGCGTAAAGCGCGATCGAGCCGCCCCGAGCGGGTTGTCGACGCGCGATATGTTCGTGAACCTCAGCGCCGTCGATGTGCCGAATCACCTCGGCATGCTGTGCGAGGCCCATCTCGTTCAACACTTTCGACTTGAGTCCCACTCGGCGGGCCTCCAATGCTTCGAAGTCCCTATCCACCTGGAGGAACTCAGCGGCAAGGCTCGGGGTGAGCTGAACTGTCGTTCCATCGATCTTGGGATTCAGTCGACGCACGGTCTCGTAGGTGCTGATCGAGTCGTCGAGGTCCGGTGCCACACCGTTGGCCAGGCTGTCGTTCCACTTTTGGACGGCTGCCAGGATCGCGGCAGCGACGTGAGCCTTGTACTCGATGTGGTATATCTTCGGCTTGCCGTACTGCGGCCACAGAACGAGATCCGCCGGATCGAGCCACCCGGAAACCATCTGCTGGAAGATGATCTGCGCCTCGTAATCGATTGGCACTATGCCTGTTCCGTCGTCGCCGTATTCGTAGATGTCGCGGGCAGTCTTCTTCTCGACCACACGTCTGTGAGTTCCACGCGAGGCGCGGGCATCGATCGTTGCCGCGTTGCCGAAAGGCAGGGCTATGTCGGTGTACTGCACCTCGCCCGGAGACAGCCGCCAGCCCGGGTTACGCAGTTTCCAGTACTCCCCCGCCGCCAGCTCGGCTGCATGGCCGTAGTCGAAATCATCCTGCTGCGCCTTACCGATCTGCTCGGGTTCACGCCGATCCAGGACGGCGACAGGGTGGTCGGCCTGGTCAGCGCGGGGATCCGGGTCGAGCAGATCACCCAGCGGGTCCAGGACC
>NZ_JBEOXI010000585.1:0-2280 GCF_040296465.1 Streptomyces sp. NPDC002130 | reverse complement strand
CATCAACCGGGCACGCGCAACGATTCCTGTCCGCCTTCTCGGGCATCTCACCGCATTTCCGGCCCAACCGGCACAGACTCTCTGCGCCCGAATGGCGGACCGAGATGGCCGACCGCTTCACGGTCTGGCAGGAAGTCACCGCCACCGATGCCGCCGCCTGAAAGTGAACGTCCCGGCGGCGTGCCGTAGCGTCCTGCCCCAAACCAGCCGCGCCGCTATACTTTTCGACTAACGTGACAGTGCCCTGGTCAGCGGGGTATATCCCGTCCATCCGAAGTCGGCGGCTCCTCCGGGGGTGAGGAATCCGGATACGGTGATGAGCGCACCGAAGAGGTACAGCCAGTAGCTGAGCGCGTTCAGTCGCGGGAACGCCACATCCGGTGCGCCGATCTGCAGGGGAAGTATGTAGTTCGCGAAGCCGAAGACGATCGGAGTGGCATAGAGCAGCAACATGATCGTGCCGTGCATGGTGAAGAGCTGGTTGTACTGCTCGTTCGAGAGAAACTGAAGACCGGGGACGGCAAGTTCGGTCCGGATCAGCAGGGCCATCAATCCGCCCAACATGAAGAAGGCGAACGAGGTGACCAGATACATCACGCCCAGCTGTTTGGGATCGGTCGTAGTGGCAGCGGAATAGAGGAACGTGCCCTTGAGCCCCCGCCGTTTCGGGTAAGGCCGCGAAGGAAGGAGCTCTGTCACAATGGGAGTCATTGCCGTTCCTCACTGCGCGGGAGATGGCGGTCCGATATCCGGACGATTCGAGTGCGAATACCCGCCTACCAGCTCCGTATCGACGCCTACGCGACCAAGCTTCGCGGATCCGCCCGGCGACCCCACTACCTCGGCCGCACCGGGCAGTCGCCGATGGAAGAAGCGGGCATTGTCATCGATGAAATCTTCCCAGCGGGCGGGGACGTCGGATTCGTACGAGATGGCCTCGACCGGGCAGACCGGTTCGCACGCACCGCAGTCGATGCATTCGTCCGGGTGGATGTAGAGCGACCGCGCTCCTTCGTAGATGCAGTCCACCGGGCATTCCTCGACGCACCCCCGGTCCAACACGTCGATACATGGTGCCGACAGGGAAACGCGTGGTCTTCATCGTTCCGGGCCAGCAGCTGTACAGCTCAGGCGAGGCACATCAGGCGCCTTACCGCGCCCTCGACGGGGCACTGAAGGATGCGGGCTACGAGACGCACTTCGTCGATGCTCCCGGCAAAACGATTGCCGCAGATGCCGAACTGATCGCCGAGGCGATTCGTACCTACGCCGCTGACGCCACATATGTCGGCGTGGTCGCGCACAGCGCCGGCGGACTGAGTGCCCGGTACTACGCGAAGTTCCTCGGTGGTGCCGACAAAGTGGACAACATCGTCTCGGTGGCGTCGCTGTGGAAGGGAACGCTCGGAAACGAGCAGGCAAGTATCGGCCGCAGCCTTCGCGAACTCGGAGTATCCGAGGCAGCGCAGGCCGGATTCCCGATCTGCAAGGCGTGTCTGAACATGGGGGCCGGTTCGGAGTTCATCGAAAATCTCCGTGCGGGAGGCGTTTACGCGCCGGGCGTTCACTACACGAACATCACGACGCGCTACGACGAACTGGTGCTGCCGTACACAAATGGGCTGGAGCCCGGGCCCAACGCCACCAACATCGTCGTCCAGGACGGTTGTGAGCAAGACATCACCGATCACCTCGCCATCGCGGCATCGCTGCGCGCTGCGACTTTTGCTCTCAATGCACTCGACCCCGCGCACCAGCGGCCGGTACCGTGCAACTCGGTATTGCCCGTCGTGGGTTGAGCAACATGTGGAGGCCTTCGGTGGGGATTCGAACATGCGTGGGCGCTCTCGCTCTGGCCGGAGCCGTAGCTGCGACCGCCACACCGCTTGCGTCGGCGAACGAACCTCTTCCCGTTCCGTTCGGTTTCTTCAGTGGAATCGCCCTCGAAGCGACCAACCCGGGCGGATCGGCCCCCGGCACCAACGACTTCTCGTGCAGGCCTTCCGCTGCTCATCCTGATCCCGTCGTTCTGGTGCACGGGACGGCGGCCAACCGTCAGACAAATTGGGGCGTACTCGCACCCGTGCTGGCCAACGAGGGGTACTGCGTTTTCGCGCTCACCTTCGGGAATCGAACGGACCAGCCGTGGCCGATTTCCGCAGCCGGCGGCCTCGCACCACTCGGAGACAGCGCAGGGCAGCTGTCGGAGTTCGTCGACCAAGTCCTTACCGCGACCGGTAGCTCGAAGGTGGACCTGATCGGACACTCCCAAGGGACGAC
>NZ_JBEOXI010000584.1:0-2284 GCF_040296465.1 Streptomyces sp. NPDC002130 | reverse complement strand
CTTCGTCACATCATCCAGTGTCGTCATCACGGCACCCTTCTCGCCGGGCATTCACCCAGCGTGTCGGGCCGAAACACCGTTTAAGAAACACTCCCGAAGAACCCGTCGGCACAGATGCATTGGCGGCGTTGAGTAAGGCCTGACGGGAGTAGGAATCGACTTCTGGCTGGTCATTTTCGTTGGCTGGATATGGTGGCGACGGCTTCTCTCGCCGCGCTCCGGTATGCCGTGATCCGGGGTCGGACCACACGACTCTCGGTGATACACACTCGCCAGGAAGACAACAGCATCTCGGTTTCCCCTCTGCGGTCAATGACCGACGGTACACAAGCTCGCCGGAGTAACCGTGCGCGTCACCGATGCCGGCGGAACCAATGTTGTTGAGATCGACATGCTGGTGACCGCTGATGCTATCGCCGAAGCCCGGGATTGAAGTGACCCGAACTCCCGGGGCTTTGCTTTGCGATGTGCGACTATAAGTTCATGCTCGATCCGGGCGCAAAGGGCAGTGACGTAGTGGTGATACCGCAACGAACTTTATGGTGGGCGGTCGACGAGCTCTGCCGTGCGTTGCCGCACGAGGTGCTTCGAAAACTGAAAGTGAGATCGGGCGAGGACCTAGCCGCCATTTCAACGACTGCATTCCTAGCCTGTGCGCCGACTAGCGTTGATTGTGCTGGCGAACCAGACTTGATCTTCGATCTTTCGCATTCGAAATCGGAGCGCAGCCCCATATCGTCGATGGGTTTGGCGAATAAGAGGTTTGCGGACTTCGAAGTGAAATCGATTGGTCTTTGGTACCGAAAGTTTGACGCCACGATTGATCAATCCCTTGGGCGTGGCGAAATTCCGATGGTGACGACGTTCACCGCAGCTGTTACGACTGTAAACGAGGTCCTGGCAGGTGAAGGCCTCAATCAGATTGATCGCGCGCTCCGCCAACTAAACAAGAAAGTGAGGGTTGCGCACTCGAAGAACATATTTCTGATTGCCCATCCCTTTGACTATCCCGTCGTTGAAATGGACGTTGCTCCTATCGTGGCACACCTTCTGAACCCACTGGACGGGATTGTTGGCGTAGACACCGTCTGGGTGATGTGGCCGGATGTCTTCTTTGTGATGTGGTCATCCCACAATGCCCGGTGGGTGAATCTGTTGTTTGACTCTCGAGAACAGAGCAAGGATCACTCATCTGCTTGGGACGACCTCGAGTTGCTGCAGCAAGTCCAAGTTGAGTTTCAGCGTCGTATCGACGGTGAAACGAACTCTCCGTACATATTTCGACTTGAGTAACGGGTTGTTTGAGGTGTTGTGGGTCGGCGAGCTCAAGAGCTGACAGCCAAGCCCGGACATCGTTTGCGGTCTATCCGCTTTTTAGCGTGGCGTTTCGCAGGTTTGACTTCTTGTGTGCAGATGCCGGCCCGAAAAGATGTCGTAGAGGTCGGCATGCTGGGGACCGCTGATCGGAGGTCGAAATCGCGGTCTTGTAGCCACCTTTCCTTCGCCTGTCTGCGGTGGTGCCGGCGGCCGGTGAGGTAGTGGTTTCTCACGTCCCCGGCACTGGGTGCGCCGGGGACGTGAGAAACGATTCTAGCGCCTATTTGCGCAGGTCAACCTATATAATTGGGGAGTCTAATTCGGTAGCGGACCTGACCAGTTCGCTCGATTCTGGAGGATTCCTGTGGCTGATTTGGCTACTGCTGTGACTGTGTTGGATGCGAATGGGCGGGCGGGTGTGCCGTCGTTGTTGATTTCGGGTCCGGGTATGGGCAAGTCGAGTTTGGTTCGTGGGTTGGCTGCGGCGGATGGGGTGTTGTGCAAGACGGTGTTGGGGTCGTTGCGTGAGCCGTCGGATTTCGCGGGGTTGCCGGTGGTGCGGGAGCACGGTGTGGCGTTGGAGGCTCCGGCGTGGGCGAAGGAATTGGTTGCCGGTGGTGGTGGGTATCTGTTTTTGGACGAGTTGACGACGAGTCCGCCTGCTGTGCAGGCGGCGATGTTGGCGGTGGCGTTGGATTTGACTGTCGGTGATGTGCAGTTGCCGAAGGGGACTCGGGTGATTGCGGGGGCGAATCCTCCGGATTGCGCTGCTGGTGGGTACGAGTTGGAAGCGCCGTTGGCGAATCGGTTCTGACATGTGGAGTTCACGCCGTCTGTGGATGAGTGGTTGGACGGTATGGCGACGGGGTGGGGTGCACCGCCTGCCTCGCGTGCGGTGGCCACCGATGAGCAACGGGTTGCGTTGGTGCGCAGTCGACCGCGGCCCACTCCGACGGGTACTCGTGTT
>NZ_JBEOXI010000583.1:0-2285 GCF_040296465.1 Streptomyces sp. NPDC002130 | reverse complement strand
GGCCTTGGCGAGCGGCTCGGAGAAGTCGACGGTCAGCGCGCCCGGCCAGGTGCCGCTCGCCCAGCGGGCGTTGGCCAGCGGCACGAGGTGAACATACCGATGGACCTGGTCGAGATTGAAAACGAGGGGAAATCCGTAGATGTACGCCTGAGCTGCAAGCTCGGTGCGGGTGGTGCTGGTCATCGGTGCCCTCTCGTCGTTCACGTCGGTTCGAGGTCCACCTTGCGGGAACCCTGTCGTCGCGGCATCACCCGCAAGGGGTGACGGCGGGGAGGGAGTGGACATGTCGGATCAGGAGAAAGCGGCGTTGACAGCGACCGCAGACGAATGGAACGTCGCGATGTGCTCGAACGACGCCGAACGGATCGGCGACTTCATGACCGACGACTGGGTCATCGTTTCGGAATCGGGGGTCTCGACCAAAGCGGAGTTTCTGGCCTTCGTGGCCTCAGGCGACCTGACTCATTCGGCGATGGACCGTGTCGGGAACGCTCGCGTGCGCTTCTTCGGTGACGTTGCACTGTTCACCACACGGATCACCAATACTGCGCACTACGACGGCAGGCAGTACGACGCCGACGAGTGGACCACCGACGTGTTCGCCCGGCGAGAAGGTCGCTGGCGCTGCGTGTTGAGCCACATCACGCCGGCGGTCGAGGCGAAGATCGAGGACGCGGAACCGTGAACGAGAATGCGAAGAAACGCTGATGTTTTAACGTCGAGACTATTGGGTAGTAATACGAGTTCAGTATTTACGACGTCAATTATCGGATTTATAGAATGTGATGTTTTTGTAGTAGCGTCAGATGAGTAGATCATTTTTATACGCATACCGGATGAGGTTCTCACATGATTGTTCTCGGCATTATTCTGGCGTTGATCGGCTTCTTCACGGGGTTGAGTATTCTGACCACCGTCGGCATCATCTTGGTCGTCGTAGGTGCAGTTTTGTCCATCCTCGGTGCTACCGGGCGCGCAGTGGGCGGACGAAAAGTCTGGTATTGATCGATACTGGGCGAGTAGCTGAGAAGGCGGTACTTGGTCTCTTCGGAGATCGAGTACCGCTTTTTCGTTCTTCAATAGCTTTTCGGTGTCTCTACCCGATATCATCACTCTGTTCGGCGTCGGGTAAACATGAAGCATGCTTTCTCGAGACCATGACGAAGAGAAATCTGCCGAGCGATTCAGATTCCCTCGCAGATGGAATCAAGTTGACGAATCACGTCGCGGTTTGGTGTTGGCGTGGGTGGCCTTCACGCTGACGTTCGGCGGAGCACGTCTGGTGACGTGGTTGATCCAGATCGACACCAGGGATGTCGGCGACATCAGTGCCGGCGGCACTCATCTGCACCACTACTTGTGGGGAATTCTCCTGTTGGCGGGGGTGGCGATCTTCGGACTCGTCGACCGAAGCCCTCGCGCACGAACATGGATGGGCATCGCGTTGGGCATTGCGCTCGGACTCATCGTCGACGAGGCCGCGTTACTGATCACTCTCGACGACGTCTACTGGCAGAGTGACGGCTGGCCGAGCATCGCCATCGCTGTGTCGATCATCGGAGTTGTGGGAACCGGGCTCGCGCTGACACGAAGTGGAGCGGAGAAGCCTCGAGGTTGATCCGACTACGGCACGGGTACTCACCCTCGAGCCGGGAAGTCGCGCGGATCGTGAGGTGGCTTGAATGGATCCCAGTTCCGCGGACACCTCACCGGACTCCGACAGCGAAGTCCAAGCTCCGGATCCGATGGCGGTGGCCGAACGCGAAGCCGCCGCATTGGCGACGCCCGTCCGGCCGCTGGGTGAACCCGGACCGAGGTTCGATCGTCGTTCACCGTTCTTCATCGGTCTGACCGCCGCTGCCGGAGTTGCCGTGACTTACGCGGTGATCGAAGTGCTGCTTGCGGCGCGAGGCATGCTGATCCTGATCGTGGTGGCCCTGTTTCTCGCGGTGGGCATAGAACCGGTGATCGTCTGGCTGGAGCGGAGAAATTTCCGACGCTGGATCGCGGTCACCGTGGTGCTTTTCGGGATTGCCGTGATGTTGGCGCTGTTTCTCGTTGCTGCGATCACCCCGCTGGTCGAGCAGGGGCGTCAGTTCGCATCGCACGCTCCAGAACTTCTGACGCACATTCGGGACCGGTATCCCATCGTCAGCGACCTCGACGAGAAGTATCACCTCGAGCAGCACCTCACCACGCAACTGGACGGTTCGGGTTCTGCGCTCGCAACGGGTTTGCTCGGTGCCGGGCGGGCGGTGTTCAGCGCAGTCGCCGACGCCGGAATC
>NZ_JBEOXI010000582.1:0-2285 GCF_040296465.1 Streptomyces sp. NPDC002130 | reverse complement strand
GTGACGTGGCGGATCAGCCGCCGCCTGACGTGACAGCGCAACTGGCCGGTGTGAGTTCGGATCTCGGTGCGCTGAATGCGCAATTGGGCACCGTTCCGGCGCTGTTGGGTGGCTCCGTCGGACCCGATACGGAGCTCGGTGATCTAGTCCGCACCGCTGTCGGGCAGCTGCAAGGCGCGAGCGATCAACTGAGCAGTGCTGCCGGACAGTTGAACGACGGCCTCATCCCGATCGCCGATCAGGCGCCGCAGATGCTCGGTGACGTGACCGATCAGATCACCCAGGGATTCACGACGCTGCAAGGAATCGCCAAGTCACTGGTCACGGGCCTCGACGGGGCGAAATCCGGTATTCCCGCGATGACTACTCCGCAGCAGGTTCAGCTGACCTCGGTGCTGTCGGATCCGGTGGCTGTGAATCAGACCAGCGCGAGCAGCGGTGACTCCGGAACTCGCACACTGGCATTGGTCTTCGGAGCGACGACGGTTCTGCTCGGTGGTGCTCTGCTGACACGAACGGCGGCGCCCCTGGTGAGGCGCCGCCGTTCGCAAGAAGAACGTGACTAGACGATCAGACCTGCGGTCTGGGTACGTGCACGGTCGAAGCGAGCCGAAACGTCGTTCCAGTTGACGATGTTCCAGAATGCCTTGACGTAGTCGCCCTTGACGTTCTGGTAATCGAGGTAGAAAGCGTGCTCCCACATGTCGAGGAGCAGCAGCGGCGTGAGGCCGATGGAGATGTTGCCCTGCTGATCGTAGAGCTGGACGATGATCAGACGCTGTCCGATCGAGTCCCACGCGAGGATGGACCAGCCGGAGCCCTGGATGGCGTTGGCGTTCGCGGAGAAGTGAGCGCGGAAGAGATCGAACGAACCGAAGTTGTCGTCGATCGCTGCGGCGAGTTCGCCTTCGGGCTTGTCGCCACCGTCAGCGCTGAGGTTGTTCCAGAAAACGGTGTGGTTGGTGTGGCCACCGAGGTGGAACGCCAGGTTCTTCTCGAGCAGGTTGGCCTGCGCTGCGATGGTGTCGTTCTCACGAGCCTCGGCCAGCTTCTCGAGTGCAGCGTTGGCACCGGCAACGTAAGCCGCGTGGTGCTTGTCGTGATGCAGCTCCATGATCTTGCCCGAGATGTGCGGCTCGAGGGCTGCGTAGTCGTAGGGGAGTTCCGGCAGCGTGTAAACAGACACGAGGGTCCCTTCTTTGCGGGCTGGTGAGCCCTGGTGCTTTAGAGTGCGTCGATCACCGGTCACGGCGTGACGTCACTCGCGTATGTGCAAATCATTCTTCGGGTTTCCACCCAATAACATTCGTACACCGTCCGCAACAGTCCGGCTCAGGTAGTAATCACCAAAGAATAAAGTTCGGGAAACCGAACTCAGTCCGATCTAAGGGTAAGCTAATATGCGCAAATTCGTCGTAAAGGTGAACGGAACCTTAAACTTGCGCGATGCCCGCACCAGTTTTCCTCCCGGAATCACCAGAGGCGGCCGCGCCTCGGGTGAATCTTCCGGGCGCTGACCTGCTGCGAGCCCTGGCGGTTGCCGCCGTGATCTACTCCCACATCTCTTTCTACGTCATCGACGATCTCGGCTCGGGTTGGTGGGTGATCGACGTCGTCTACGGCGTTTTGATCGAGCCGGCCGAACTCAACCAACATCTCTCTTTTGTCGGCGTCGCGGTATTCATGATGCTCACAGGTGCTCTGGTGACGCGGTCCGCGATTCGCGACGGTCCCGGAAAGTTCTTGACCAACCGATTCAGTCGACTGCTGCCCGCATTCTGGGTGGCAACCGCGATTGCCATTCTTCTGGTCCGACTCGGAATCAACGGAATGTTCAGCGGTCAGGAAGGTATTTCCGATACCGAAGCGTTGATGAGCTTTTTTCTCGGCGGATTCTTTCTCAAGCCCGAGGTGGCAGTTCTCGGAGTGACCTGGACTCTCACCGTCCAATTCCTCTTCTATCTCGCTTGCGTCGCGGCTCGACCGATACTGCGCCTGCGCCCGATCGTCATGCCGCTCGCCGGTGGTGCGCTCTGCTCACTGGTTCTGCTCTACAACGTCTACGCGCCGTTGCCGTACACCGTGCCGATGCTGTCCAAGATCGCCGCGACGCTGCCTGCCGTCTTCCTCGGCCAGATCATGTACCTCGCATGGGCGAAGCTCGCTCCCGGCCGCTGGCTGATCGTCGCCGTCCTCGTCCAGATGCACGTCATCATCGTGGCGACTCAGTTCCGCGTGTACTGGGCCGGTGAGCACTATCTGTGGACCATTTCGGTAGTCGCCGC
>NZ_JBEOXI010000581.1:0-2287 GCF_040296465.1 Streptomyces sp. NPDC002130 | reverse complement strand
GACACCGCGGGCGCCCCGGCCGCGCTGGAGAAGGGCGAAGCCATCCGGCGTCGCTTCACCCTGGCGTACTGACCGCCGGTGGGCCTCACAGAGCCGTGAAGGTCCACATGAGGTTGGTGCTGCCGTCGTAGGTCCACTGCTTGGTGACGGAGCCGGAGGGCACGTTGCCGCCGCCGTCGAGGACCAGGCCGGTGGTGCGGTTGGCGATCGAATAGCGGCCGTCGCCCCGGTGCGTGATCCGCCACTGCTGGTTGCTGCCACCGTTCCAGGCGGCCTGCCGGGCGGTGGAGCCGTCGGCGGCGGCACCCCAGCCGTCGGCCACCATGCCGTTGGCGCGGTTGACCAACTTGTAGTAGCCGTCGCCGACGTCGACCGCCTGCCAGTGCAGGTTGGGGCTGTTGTCCCAGCTCCACTGCTTGAGGTCGGAGCCGGAAGCGACGTCTCCGCCGGAGTCCAGGGCCAGGCCGTCCGTGACATTGGTGATCCGGAAGTACGAGGACGGCGCGAACTGGACCCTCAGCGAGGCGATCCTGTCGTTGCCGCCGGTGTCCCGAAGGTCGGGGACGTCGGTGGTGAACGTCCACGAGGTGCCGGTGAAATCGTCCCCGGAGTAGCCGGTCACCTGGTAGCCGGGCGCCGGCCGTAGTGAGGACAGGCTGCGGGGACCGAGGCCTGCGAGCTCGAGTCGCTCACCGTCGTAGTCGCCGGCGGCGAGGACCGCGGCCGCCCCGCGGTAGCCGGAGTCCGGGAAGGCCACGGCACCGCGCAGGGGGCGCAGACCGGGGATCTGGCCGGAGAACTCGAGCTTCAGGACGTACGCGTGGGCCTGGAACGGCGCTGTCGCCGGCAGGGCCACCCGCAGGCCGGTCGCGCTCTGGACCGGCTTGGGCAGGGTGATGTAGTGACCGGCCTCGTCGTCGAGCAGTTTCACCGACCGCAGCGAGGTGAGGTCGATCCGGCCGGAGTTGAGCGTGCCGATCGTCAGCGAACTCCCGGGCCAGCCCAGGACGGTGGCGTACAGGGCGGTGTTGGCCTTGTTCCGGGTGAACCGGATGTCCTGTGCCGTGCCGGCGGTCGGGTTGGTGAAGGAACCGCCGCCCATCTTCGTCGGGCCCTCGCCGTACGCGGTCCAGGCGCGGGTGGAGTACACCGACTCACCGAAGCGCTTCAGGTAGTCGCCGATGCCGAGCAGGATGTCCTTCTGCGCCTGCGGGATGGTGCCGTCGGTCTTCGGGGCGATGTTGAGCAGCATGTTGCCGTTCTTGCTCACCCGGTCGATGAACGAGTGCAGCATCTGCTGGATACTGTAGTAGCCGATGCCCTCCGTGTAGCACCAGCTGGAGCTGGAGATGCTGTCGTCGGTGAGCCAGTACGGTGCGGTGAGGTCGCCCGGGCCGCCGCGCTCGTAGTCGAAGACCTGACCGCGGTCGCTCATGCCGTCCTTGTAGGTGGCGACGACTTCCTGGCCCCAGGCTTCGGCCTGGTTGTAGTAATACGCCAGGAAGTTGAGCCGCTGCTTTTCGTCGACGGCGTCGAGCTTGAAGTCCTGCCAGAGGATGTCGGGGCGGGCGCGGTCGATGACCTCCTTGAGCTTGTCGTACCAGAGTTGGTTCTCCTCGCCCGGACTCAGTTGCCCGTACAGCTTCTTGAGGCTGGGGTCCGTCTGTGCGGGCACGTGGTCGAAGAAGCCGTTGAAGTGGTACGCGTGGTGCATGGCCACCAGGAGCTTGAGGCCCCGGGCGCGGATGGCGTCGGTGAACAGCCGCAGCAGGTCGAGCTTCGGGCCCTTGGCGACCGAGTTCCACTCACTGACCTTGCTGTCCCACATCGAGAATCCGTCGTGGTGCTCGGCGACGGGGCCGGCGAACCGGGCACCGGCGTCGACGAACAGCTGCACCCATTCCTTCGGGTCGAAGTTGCCGCCCGCGGACTTCAACTGGGGCGCGAACTGGACGGTGTTGCCCGCCAGATCCTTCCCTCCGTCGATGAAGTTGCGGTAGGGCCAGGCCGAGGGCGTGCCATAGGTGGCGACGTGGTGCTTGTTGGCCGCGCTGCCCTCGATGTACATCTGGCGCGGGTACCACTCGCTCTCGTAGGCGGGGACGCTGAAGGCACCCCAGTGGAAGTAGATCCCGAACTTGGCGTCTTTGAACCACTCCGGGGCCGGCGGATGCCGGTCGACCGATTCCCAGTCGGGTGTGTAGGTGCGGGTGCGGGGCACTGCCTGCGCGCCACCGGCGCCGAACAGGCCTCCGGCGGTGGTCGCGGCAGCCACCACCGTGGCTGC
>NZ_JBEOXI010000580.1:0-2287 GCF_040296465.1 Streptomyces sp. NPDC002130 | reverse complement strand
CCCGCCGTGACCCCCCTGCTGAGCCGTGCGCAGGAAGTTCTTGTAGATCTTCTCCAGGACCGAGGGGACCGCGTAGAGGTACGTCGGCCGGAACGAGCGCAGCGCCGACGCCAGTGCCTCCCCGCTCAGATCGGCCTGGTGCCCCATCAGCAGCCCGCCGCGCACGCACAGCCCCTGGATCATCAGCCCGTAGACGTGCGAGAAGGGCAGGAACGCGAGCACGGAGCCCTGCTCCCCGCGCGGCGCCGCCGTGTGCCCCCAGCCCGTCAGCAGCGTGTCGCAGGGGCCGGCCAGATTGCGGTGGCTGAGTGCGCATCCCATGGCGTGGCCCGAGGTGCCCGAGGTGTAGGCGATGACGGCCATGGAGTCCGGCAGCACGATGCGGCGCATCGAGTCGACCGTGGCGATCGGGATGAACTCGCCCCGCGCCGTCAGCTCCTCGAGGGCGCCCGCGTCCAGCTGCCAGACGTGCCGCAGCAGCGGCAGGGAGGCACACACCGAGCCGACGGTCATGACGCCCTGCTCGTCCTCCACGAACACGGCCACGCAGCCGGCGTCCCGCAGGATCCACTCGACCTGGTCGCGCGACGACGTCGGGTAGATCGGGACGACCTCGGCGCCCACGGCCCACAGCGCGTAGCACAGGATCGTCCACTCGAACCGGGTGCGCGCCATGATCGCCACACGCTGGCCCGGCGCGATCCCCGACGCGATCAGCCCCTTGGCCACGTCCACCACCGCGTCACGCAGCTCGATCGCCGTCACCTCCTCCCAGGTCGCGGAGGCGGGGTCGGCCCGCCGGGCGAGCATCGGCCTGGCCGGTTCGCGGTCCGCCGTCTCGAAGACGCTGTCGGCGAGCCCGCCGGTCAGGGGCGCCACGGCCGGGGGAGCGAGGGCGAGGTCGCGCATGCACTGCTCCTGACGTGTACGGGGTGTGACGTTGCCGACGGGTACCGTCATCGGCGGTGCTCGAATGTAGTCGAGTCGAGACCCTTCGGGGTCGGAAAATACGGAAGTCACCACGCTGATGATCTCGGCGTGATCGGGGGACCCGGTCGGCATGACTCACATCAGTCCCGATCCCGAACCAGAACGCAGCTCCGGTCTGGAACCCGGCGGCGGCGTACCGCCGGGCGAGACCCCACCCGCGGAGAGCAGCATGCCGGAGACGCTGCCCCGGGAGACCCACAACCCGACCAAGGGCTGGGCCAAGGCCCCGCTGGCCGTGATCATCATCGTCACAGTGCTGATCGCGGCGTTCTTCCTGGCCTACGCCCTCGTCCTGATCCTCTGAGCCCCTGCCCGAAAACGGCGGGACGCCTCACGCCTGCGTCTGGCGGACGCACTCGGTGACGACGTCCCGCAGGCTCCCCGTGCGCTCCATCAGCGCGCGCTGCACCTGAGCACCGTTGCCGTCCCGCAGCAGCTCGTCGCAGGCGGACCTGGCCCGCTCCAGGTCGCCCGTGCTGTCAAGGGCCTCCTCGACGTGGTCCAGCAGGGCACGCACGACGGCTTCGGCGGGCATGCGCCGCATGGTCGCGGGGTGCAGCAGCTCGCCCGCGAGGCCGGACCGGGCGGCCTGCCAGTCGGCCAGCCGCAGCAGGCTGACACTGTGGCCGAGCGGCTCACGGCCGGCCCGCCACTCGCGCGCGGCGGTCTCGACCAGTCCGCGGACGAGCGTGGCGATCAGCACGGCCGTGCCGGAGTGCAGACAGACGTCCGAGACGCGCAGCTCCACCGTCGGGTACCGCTGCGACAGCCGCGCGTCGAAGTAGATCATCCCGTCGTCGAGGAGGGCGCCGGTGGCCACCATGTCCGCGATCAGCCGGTGGTACCGCTCGGCCGAGCCGAAGATCTCGGTCGGGCCCGCCGACGGCCAGCGCAGCCACACCCGGCTGCGGTAGCTGCTGTACCCCGTGTCCTTGCCCTGCCAGAACGGCGAGTTCGCGCTGAGCGCCCGCAGCACAGGGAGCCACGGACGCAGCCGGTCGACGACCGCCACGCCCTCGTCGTCGGATTCGACCGACACATGGACATGGCAGCCCATGACGAGCTGCTCGCGGGTGGCGATGCCGTACTGGTCCGCCATCCACTGATAGCGCCGGTTGACGCTGACGGCGGGGCTGACCGGCAGCGGTGAGGTGGCGAGCGCCGCCACGGTGCAGCCGATCTCCCCCGCGTGCCGGGCGGCCTCCTTGCGGCAGCGGACGATCATCACGTACTTGGGCATCTCCGAGAACAGCTTGAGCGGCTCCATGATGAACTGCGCCAGGCCCACCGCCATGAC
>NZ_JBEOXI010000579.1:0-2290 GCF_040296465.1 Streptomyces sp. NPDC002130 | reverse complement strand
GGACATGATCAAGGAACTCATTCACCCGTTCCACCCGATTCGGTGAATGAAAACGATTCCGCCGGCGCCACCTCATGTCCAGTTCCTCTCGTCTACACGGCCGCACTTGCTCAGATTCACAACATCCACCAGCCCGCGGGCAAGGCAATAGCGAGTGCTGTGCCGACAACGAGGTACGGAGCGAACCCGAACTCCACACCCCGGACCTTTCTGCCTCCGAACACCTTGGTGACCGCCACCCCTACTACCGCCAGAATATTCGGCAGCAGCACTGCCGAAGCCACGTTCATCCAACCGACCCATCCGACAGCTGCAGTGAGAATGAAGCTCAACCTCACATCCGCCAAACCGGGGTGACCGCGAGTAATGATCGCGAACACCAGGTAACTGGCGAATATCGCGGCCCCGGCCACCACAGCACGAAGACCCGCGGCAGGGTCCTGATCGACCACCACTGCCATCGCGCCGAGCAACAGACCCGCCGCGGTGACTGCACGAATCAGCGGCAAGGGGAACCGCAAGGTGAAGTGGTCAATCCACGCGGCCCAGACAGACAAAGCCGCCACCGTGAGCCATGCCGGCAAGATCGCGTCGCCGCCGGCGATCATCACGGCCCCGAACCACAATCCTGCTGTTGCTACTGCCGGGCCGATCGAGCGACTGGTCGGCGTCACGGGAATCTGCACGAGTGCACACAAACTTGCCATCATCGGACGCACCGCCACGCTCACCGCCGCCCCAGCCAGAGCAGCGAACGACGCGACCGACCACAGGCCAGCCTGCTCGTGACGACCGAACGCCCAGCGAGCAGCGATCCACACCGCCACACTCACAGCAATGACACCCAGGATCGGCAGATACGTCGAGAGAGGGGGTTTCCGCCTTCCTGCGTCGGCGGCGGTGACAAGCCCCGGTCGTTGACCACGGCCAGGCGTTGTGGACTCGACTTCCTCAGCGGAGAGAGAAGTCGAAGCACCGTCGGCAGTATTTCCCGACTCCACATTCGATTCGGCCATCTCGGAAAGCTCCTTCAGCGCGTCCATCACCCGTGGTCACAGGCAGAACCCGACCCTAACCGCTCTACCGGACAGCGCGGGCTTCCGAACTCATCGTTTGGCCGCTGGGGCGTGCGCTGTCCATGCCATGGACTATCACTGACCGCACATCTCAGATGCCTGAAAATCCGCTCGTGCTGCTCTCGAACGACGATGTTCCCGCATCGTGACCGGACTCGCCGCCACCAAAACCACTCGAAAACTCACCAGTAGAGGCAACATCACCCTATGAACGCCCCAATCGGAAAAGCTGACCGCCGCCGCGCACGACTCCACCCGGCACGTTCCTCCCGTCCAGCATTGATCGTTCACACCTTCAGCGAATACACCCACCACATCCGCGGCGGCGCCAAACGACTGATCATCGACGCCGACCCTGACCTGTGGTTCGACCTCGGGCATGTCCCGCACGGAGTCGACGTGAAGATCATCGGTCAATCGTGTGCCGGAATCAGCGGAGGATCCATCGCTGCCGCCGGTCGATGCTTCCTACAGGCCTGCCACCGCGCCCGTGTCACCGCCTACGAATTCGCGCACGTCGAAGCATTCGATGGCGTCACCATCGAAGCGCGCGGGAAAAGCCACATTGTCGGTACCGATCACGCCAAGATTCGCGCCGAAGATCAGGCTGTCGTTTTCGCCCACACCCAGTGCCACGTCCAAGCGGCCGGCCATACTCTCGTCGCAGCGACAGACACTTCCTCTGTCTCCGTGAACGGCGACGCACACGTCCGCGCCAGCGCCGGAGTGCACATCATCGGAGTTCCTCAGCCGAGGAACCTGAGCATCGAGTCGCGCCCGATCAGTCGACTGGCCAACCAGCTCAACATGTAAGGCCCCGCAAGCGGCAGTTAATCGCAGAGCCTCAGCCAGCCGACGACCGATACACCGTGAGATCAATCGACTCCTGATCGCGGAAACTCGACTCCAACAATTCCACCGCCGGCACAATCACTTCACTCTCGATCTTCCACACCACCGACGTCGTCCACCCCACCAACCCGCCAGGCCCGGGCGTCTCTTCACCGAACAAACCTTCCAAGGCGTCCCGCCGGTAACCGAAGGTATCCACCAGGTCATCAGCGGTGTACCAGTACTGCCGCAACGGATCCGGGTCATCGGCGTGCAGAGCGCTGCCTTCGCTGATTCGAAATGGTTCGGTACTCATCTGGACCTGGGGCTTCGGCACACCCAGCTCGCGCAGGCTGCCGAGCACCGCGTTCATCATCGGCGGC
>NZ_JBEOXI010000578.1:0-2298 GCF_040296465.1 Streptomyces sp. NPDC002130 | reverse complement strand
CGGTGCACACTGGCGGTGGGACGAGTGCGTGACTGCGGGGTGAGGCAGATGCACAGCCGCTTCCGGAGCGACCGGCGGTTGACCACCCGCATGGGAGCAGCTCCTCACGCAGATGGGCGAAGCAGCTGCTGAGCAGCCGGGAGACGTGCATCTGCGAGATGCCGAGCTGTTCGGCGATACGGCTCTGCGTCATGCCCTTGAAGAACCGCAGATAGAGGATGATCCGCTCGCGCTCCGGCAGCGCCTCGAGGCAGGGCCGGACGGCCACCCGGTTGACGACGATGTCGAAGGCCGGGTCGGGCCCGCCGATCGCGTCCCCGAGGGCGTAACCGTCGGTCCCGGGCATCTCCGCCTCCAGCGACAGTGCGGAGAAGCACTCCAGGGCCTCCATGCCGGTGCGCACCTCACCGTCGGTGAGCTGGGCGAACTCGGCGATCTCGGCGACCGTGGGGGCGCGCCCCGGGGTGGTCTGCGACAGCTCCTTGGCGGCGTGCCGCACCCGGTTGCGCAGGTCCTGGACCCGGCGGGGCACGTGCAGCGTCCACATGTGGTCCCGGAAGTGGCGCTTGATCTCGCCCGTGACCGTCGGCACCGCGTACGCCTCGAAGGCGTTGCCGCGGGCCGGGTCGTAGTGGTCTACCGCCTTCACGAGGCCGAGAGCCGCCACCTGGTAGAGGTCCTCGAGGGACTCGCCGCGGCCGCGGAAACGGACGGCGATCCGCTCGGCCATCGGGAGCCAGGCCTCGACCAGCTCGTCCCGCAGGGCCTTGCGCTCGGGCCCCTCGGGCAGCCGCGCGAGACGCGCGAACGCCGCCGCGGTGTCGGGGGCGTCGTCGTGGGGGTGCGTTCGGGTGCTGCCGGCGATACGCATGGTGCGCACCTCCCTGAGCAGGTGCTGAATAGGTACAGACACCGTGGGAAGCGCGGCCTCGGACCTCCGGGAAGCACCGGGAGTCCGGGCGGCCGGCTCCCCACATACGTGCCTCCTGTCCGAAGCACTGACAATTCAGACAATACGGCATTTGGGGGATGCGGGCGCTCTCAAGGTCGCTGCCATTTCGGGTACGCCTCTTGACCTTGCTTGACTTCGCCTTGGGCCGATTAGCTCTGCTACAGAGTTAATCTCGGCCGCATGGAGCCGGAAACCTTCCTCGAAGAGCTGGCCGACGCGCTCGTCGCCGTCCAACGGCTGATCCGACGGCGGCTGCGGCGGCAGATGCCCGACCCGCGGCTGCGCGGTGCCGAGGTGGAACTGCTGCGCCTGGTCGTGGCACGGCCCGGCGTCGGCATCTCCGACGCGGCCAAGGACCTCGGTCTGGCGGCCAACTCGGTGTCCACCCTGGTCAATCAGCTGGTGGGGGCCGGCTGGCTGGTCCGCGAGACCGACCCCGCCGACCGGCGGGCCGCCCGGCTGCTGCCCACCCCGGCCGCCGAGGCGCGGCTGGACGAGTGGCGCAGACGCCGCGCCGAGCTCGTACGCCGCCAGGTGGCGCGCCTCGACGAAGCGGACCGCCAGGCGCTGCACGCGGCGATCCCGGCCCTGCGCAAGCTGGCCGACACCCTGCACGAGGAGGCCGAGCACTCATGACACGGGACACCGCCCCATCCCGGGCCGACGGGACCGCCCCCGGGGCCGACGCGCTCGATTCCCGGGCTGACGGGACCGGCTTCCGGGCTGACGCGTCCGATTCCCGGGCTGACGGGACCGGCTTCCGGGCTGACGCGCCCGATTCCCGGGCCGACGGGAGGGGCCTCCGGGCTGACGCCGTCGCCTGTACCGGGCTCGCCTACGCCTTCGGTGACACCAACGCCGTGGACGGACTCGACCTCACCGTCCGGCAGGGCGAGGTCTTCGGCCTGCTCGGGCCCAACGGCGCGGGCAAGACCACCGCCATCCGCTGCATCACCACCCTGCTGCCCGTGCCCGCCGGCATGGTCCGCGTCTTCGGCCACGACGCCGCCGGGGACCGCATGGCCGTACGCCGCCTGCTCGGCTACGTACCGCAGCAACTGTCCGCGGACGCCGGACTCACCGGACGGGAGAACGTCGCCCTGTTCGCCCGGGTCTTCGACGTGTCTCGCGCCCAGCGCGCCGAGCGCGTCGCCCAGGCGCTGGCCGCCGTCGACCTCGCCGACGCCGCCGACCGGCTGGCTGCCACGTACTCCGGCGGTATGGTCCGCCGGCTCGAACTCGCCCAGGCGCTGCGCTCGTCATCGCCTCCGACCAGGAATCGGCGCGTGCGTACGCCAAGCTCATCCGGGAGATCACTGGCACCGGCGCGACCCTCGTGCTGTCGG
>NZ_JBEOXI010000577.1:0-2300 GCF_040296465.1 Streptomyces sp. NPDC002130 | reverse complement strand
CGAGGGCTTATTCGACCGATCATCTCGGCAAAGCTCCCCCTCGCCGATGCAGACAAGGGACAGGCGTTGCTCGAATCGAAAGACTCGGTCGGCAAAGTCCTTCTCCTACTGGATGGTTCGTGACAGATCGCAGCCGACCCGAGCGACAGGCATCTCTCAGAGGGAACCCACCACGGAAGCACGGAAGCACGGAAGCACGGACAGAGTCACCTCGAATGAAGGGATGAGATATGTCGAACAACAACACCATCAAAGACTTCGGCGCCAGGCTGATGAACGGTGCGCACAAAATCGTGCTCACCGTCAGCAGAGGGCGACTGCTGTCCAAACCCTTCGGAATGCCGGTCGTCGAGCTGCACACGATCGGACGATCGTCGGGTATGCCGCGCTCGTGCCACCTGACAACCCCTGTCAGAGAAAGGGACTGGATCGTGCTCGTCGCGTCGAAAGGCGGCGACGACCGAAATCCGGACTGGTACAAAAATCCGCGAGAAAGTCGAACCTCGCCGGATCGTCCCGCGGGGGTTCCGTAGTTGTAGACGAACCCGCCATCCTTCACCATCGAGCTCATCTGAAAGTTCTCACTACCGGCAACAGGACCTACACCGGTGGGAAGAACACCACCGATGTTGGGGCGCAGCGTTTCCGGATGCGTGGCCCACGTTTCGCCGTTGTCCGAGGAAGTGGCAATCTGTGAGTAGTTCGTGCTCCACTGCCCGGCCTCACCCCAGTTACGCACCGACATGTAGCTCAGATACTGCACACCGTTCACCGCAATGCCGCTGGTGGGGATACTGGACGCCTCGACGCCCGGAACCTTCAGACCGGCAATGATCTCGCGTGCCTGACCGGCGCCGTCCATCGGCGCGCTGTCGATGCGCATACCGTCGGCCAGCACCCGATCCGAGCTGCGGAAGAGTACATTGCTTCGCCACTCGCCCACCAAACCGTCGCAGGCGGGGTTGCGACTGAGCCCGGTGGTGTCACCGAAAGCGGTCAGAATCTGACCGGCACCGTTGTCCCACATGATGCCCAGATCCGTGCCCAGAACATTGAAGCGATCGACCGTCTTGTTGGGACTGTATGTCCCGGTGACTTTTTCGATCGCGGTAGTACGCCCGGACAGGCCCGGCAACCCTCCGGTGTTGCCGTTGAGCCACGGCGCCGCATTGGCCGGCCCTCCGGTACTGCCGACACCACTCACTCCGACGCATCCCGGCGCCGCCGTCGCCGGCGAAGCCACCGCCGTGACGGCAGCGGCCGCAATCGCAGCAACTGTTCCGAACACTCCCAACGATCTCCCCGCGCGAAACATGACTCCCCCAAGGCCGGGATTGTTGGTGTTGTCGTCGTCGTTCCCCCCGAACCTCGGACAATCTAGCAACCTCAGTCACAGATAACCCAATCGGACAAAGCCACGAAAAGGCCTGAAAGTCATAGTAGTTCAGACTTTCAGGCCTTTTCGGACAGAGAAGATCAGTCAGACGGTCAGCGCGCTCCGCTCGCACCGCCGTCGAGCGGGATCACCGCACCGGTCAGATAAGCCCCGGCACGCGAAGCCAGGAAGATAGCAAGTCCTGCAGCGTCCTGGGGAGTTCCGACCCGGCCCAACGGGACCGAGTCCGCCACAGCCTTTGCGCTCTGCTCGTCCTCCAGGAGGAATGCCATCATCTTCGACGGAAACGGACCCGGCGCAATGGCGTTGACCGTGATCTGTTCCCCCGCAAGCGTCGCCGCCAACTTGCGCGTCAACATGTGTACCGCAGCCTTACTGGCACCGTACGAGAAGTTTTCCGAGCCCGACACCACAAGTCCGTCGATCGATCCGATATTGATTACGCGCGCGGGATCTTCGGCCTTGGCCGCAGAACGCAACTGCGGCAACAGCTTCTGTGTCAAGAGGAAGATGGCTTTGACGTTGATGTCGAAAATCTTGTCGAAGCCGGCGGCCGGAAAATCGTCGACCGGAGCTCCCCACGTCGCACCGGCGTTGTTGACCAGTACGTCGAGCGTCGGCGAAATCTCGGCGACCTTCGCAGCGAGGCTCTCGATCCCCTCGTCCGTGGACAGATCGGCCGGATGCGAGATGCAGGTGCCGAACTCCGAAAGCTCCCGCGCGGCTTCGTCACAGGCTTCGGCTTTTCGAGCCGAAATGACGACCGTCGCACCGCCTTCGACAAATCCGCGAGCGATCATGTATCCGATGCCACGTGATCCACCGGTGACCACAACGGTCTTGCGCCCCTCCCCGGCGACCGCATGACGTACGTCAAACAGGTCGAGGGCGTCGACACCCGCCT
>NZ_JBEOXI010000576.1:0-2306 GCF_040296465.1 Streptomyces sp. NPDC002130 | reverse complement strand
CCCGCTCGGGGCCTCTTGCCCATCCGGGACTGTGCGCCCGCTCGCGGCCTCATGCCCCCTTGAGGTCTCGCGCCCGCCCGAGGTCTCGCGCCCGCCCGGGGCCTTGTGCTCAGCCGGCACTGCGCTCCGCCGCCTCGACCACGTTGACGAGCAGCTGGGCACGGGTCATCGGGCCGACTCCGCCGGGGTTGGGGGAGATCCAGCCGGCGACCTCGGCGACGTCGGGGTGGACGTCGCCCACGATCTTGCCCTCGGCGCTGCGGGAGACGCCGACGTCGAGGACGGCCGCGCCGGGCTTCACGTCCTCGGCACGGATCAGATGGGCGGAGCCTGCCGCGGCCACGATGATGTCCGCGCGCTTGAGATGAGCCGACAGGTCACGCGTGCCGGTGTGGCACTGCGTCACGGTGGCGTTCTCGCTGCGGCGGGTGAGCAGCAGCGGCATCGGCCGGCCGATGGTCACCCCGCGTCCGACGACCACGACCTCGGCGCCCTTGATCTCCACGCCGTAGCGGCGGAGCAGCGTCAGCACACCGTTCGGGGTGCAGGGCAGCGGGGCGGGCTCGTTGAGGACGAGGCGCCCCAGGTTCATCGGGTGCAGCCCGTCCGCGTCCTTGTCCGGATCCATCAGTTCGAGGATGCGGTTCTCGTCGATGCCCTTGGGCAGCGGCAGTTGCACGATGTACCCGGTGCAGGCCGGGTCCTCGTTCAGCTCGCGGACGGCCGCCTCGATCTCCTCCTGGGTCGCCGTGGCGGGCAGTTCGCGCTGGATGGAGGCGATGCCCACCTGCGCGCAGTCGCGGTGCTTGCCGGCGACGTACTTCTGGCTGCCGGGGTCTTCCCCGACCAGGATCGTGCCGAGGCCGGGCGTGACGCCCTTCTCCTTCAGCGCCGCCACGCGGGCGGTCAGATCGGACTTGATCGCGGCTGCGGTGGCCTTGCCATCGAGAATCTGGGCGGTCATGGCCCCATCCTCGCGGATGACCCCGCCACGGTTCCAATCCGACCGCAATCCGGGCACCGCGGGGCCCCTCGTCCCGTATCCGCCCATGATCAGCGATGTTGCACTTGCACAACACATCGGGAATGCGGCTGGACAAGCCGGTCAGTGGTGAAGAACGATGAGCCGACAAGTGCCGCGGGCAGCTCAACGGGGGGACGGTCGCAATACTGAAGATTTTCCTCCGTGCGGATGTCACGCGTCGTCCCCGCACTCGGACCAACGGAGGAAAGTCCCCCATGAGCTACGGCGACCCGAACAACCCCTACGGCGCTCCCCAGGGACAGCAGCCGCAGCAGCCGCAGCAGCCGGGCTACGGTTACCCGCAGGACCAGGGGCAGGCTCCCGGTTACGGCTACCCGCAGGCCCCTCCGGTCTCCCCCTACGGCGGCCCCGCCGCACCGACCACGATGCCCGGCTCGGTGGGCGCGGCCCGCGTGATGATGTGGGTCATCGTCGGCCTCCAGGTCGTCGGCATCGCGATCCTCGCCTTCGCCGCCGCGGCACTCAACGCCGCGAAGGACGAGGAGTCCCTCAAGGACGACACCGCCTTCCAGGACCTGGTCGGCAACTCGACCGGCGTGATCTGGGGCTACGTGGTCTTCGGCCTGGCATGGCTGGTGTTCGCGGCCGTCCTGGCGACGAAGTTCAAGAACGGCGGCAACGGCGCCCGGGTCACCATCCTGGTCTTCGCCATCATCACGGCGGTCCTCGGCATCTACCCGTTCATCCTCGTCGGCCTGGTGCACACCGTCCTGGCCGTCCTGGTCGCGGTGTTCGTCGGCAACGCCAACGGCAAGGCCTGGTTCAACCGCCCCCGCTACTGAGCGGGCCCGGTCGACAGGACCGGTTCACGCCAAACACTTCCAAGGGCCGTGTCTCACCCGTTCGAGGGGGGCACGGCCCTGGTGCGTCGCCCTAGTCTGACGGTGGTAGCTGTTCAGGCACGGGGAGAGCACCTTGTACAGCATCATCGTGGTACCTCCGCCGACCACGGAGGACGAGCGAAACCGCACCCCCCTTCACATCGCGCCCGGTGAACGACTCGCCCGCGGCCGATCCGCGCCCGTCGCCGCCGGGATCCTCGGCCGTCCCGGCCGGGCCGGGGCGATCCGGTGACCGAGGCGTACGCCGTACCCGTGCCCAAGGGCTACCGGGTCGGCGTCTGGGAGGTGCGCGACCCCATCGCGACGGGCGCCTTCGGCAGTGTGTACGCGGCCCGGCGCGTCGGTGACGGCACCGGAACCGGCACCGAACTGCCGCCCACGGCCGCGCTGAAGTTCCTGCCCACCGGGACGGCAACGCC
>NZ_JBEOXI010000575.1:0-2318 GCF_040296465.1 Streptomyces sp. NPDC002130 | reverse complement strand
GCCGGGTCCGCCACCGATGATCACGATCCGAGTCACGTACTCCATTGTCCCGCACGCAACAACGTGACACCGCCCGGGGGCCCACCCATGCGCCTTGTACCTGTTGGCGCTAACGCTCCTTCCTTTCGTTCGTCTGCTCAGTGATTGGCCCGCCTGTCGGCCGAGTATCGCAGGCACGAGCAGGGATATGGGAGATCAGACATGGTGCCAAAACGCAGGATAACCGCATCTCACACGAACTCAGTCAATGGTCATTCGACCTTGCGTGAGGTCTCTGAATCTTTCATTGTAGTCTGCGGCCGAAGGAATGTTCGCAGGATCTTGAGCTGCGCGAGCACCTCGTCGTAGGTCACCACCTTTACGTTGCGCGAATTTGCCCGGTATAGCTCGAATGATTTCTGCCGATCAGGGTCTTGCACAGCGGGACTGCGACCTGCAATGACGAAGCATGAGATTGCGTATGCCTCTAGGTCGTAGCTGCGCGTGTTGTTCTTCATCGTGGCAAAATTGGTCATCAGTTGGTAGGCTTGGTCAAGCACCTGCGTGATGGCACCGTCGAGTTCCGTCGAAGCTCCGTAGATTCCGGATCTATATTCTTTACCAAGCAGGGGCGTTGTCGGTTTCTTAATCTCTACAAGGGCCACATTGTTAGTTAGCGTATTTTTGACAAGGTAGTCCGCTATCTTGTCGCCACTTCCATCGAACCGTCCCCCGCCAACAGTGGCGCCTGATTGTGCAATTACCATTGGTGCACCGACTATCTGCTGGAGCGCAAATGCGTTTACATCGAAGAAATCCTGCCAGTGGGCTTCACTGGTTTTCTTTCCTAGAGATTCCTCGTATGTCTTTATCAGACGGTCGAGGTTTACTAGCTCAACTTCCCTGTGGAGCTTCTGGAACCCCGCGGGGCGTTCCTCCGCTAGAGCCATCGACTCGGATACGACTACGTCGATGAGACTGTCCTGCTCCGTCTCGGTGAGCTCTTCTTCGTCGGCGGCAGCCTTCGCAACAAATCTTGAAATGGGATGTCTTCCCAGGCTGTAGCCGGTTTCGTCCAGATTTAGTGCGGAGGCCAGATCATTGTGGACATACGCATTCTTGACGCGCGATGTGGCACGGGAACCGCGCCCGTCGATCCGATTGAGTTCTTTCCATATATCCGCGAAACGGCTCAGACCGAAGCTGAGAACCCTACCGTCATCCGCAACCTCACTCCCCTCGACGAATGCAATTTCTTGACATGAAGTGTGTTCTTCTATTAATCTGACGATCCGGTTGCATTGCTTTAGCAGTCCGAGCCCGTAGTCCGGGTCCTTTGCAAACCCTGAAGGTAAATTCTCGAGAAATTCCTCGAAGCCGGGGAAATCTTCCTCTTCCCAACGGAATGTCAAAGTACGAATTTCTGAGTATTTCGGACTCAAGAAATTTCGATTCATGGATGAACTGGTGTGAATCGGGAACATTCGAATTTCCGAATAATCTGAAGAAAAACTGAGTATCTTCACGCCATTGATTGCAGATCTCGACTCTCTCGCATCTGACTTAGCCGTCCGTAGAGGAACGAAAAATCCATCGATGGTGGCGGGGTCGTCAGGATTCGGTCGTTCTTCGAGCCGGCCGATCAGAGGTTTCATTCCAAATCTCGCCATGGTTTTCTCAGATTCCCTTGTTCAGTGCTTCATCTTGATCATCTGAGGGTACGTGTCCTTTACGGTTCAGCATTAGAGGAACCGAGTTCATGTCCGACTCTGGCACTGTACCTACCGTTGCCATTGCGCTCGTGGTGGCATAGCCACGTCAGGTGACTCACCATTCTCAGAATCGCTCGACCGTTCAAGTCGATCTCAATCGTGTCCATGGCAGTCTCTACAGCCGATCGCCCCCGATTTTCGGTGTCGCTGAACAATGTTTCATAAACGACCCCTTTATGAACGTAGGGAACGATCTTCGGCGAGCTGGCCGAAGATATGTTCCGAAACCCGTGTCCAAAACGGATGATTCATTACACGGGTTGTCGGTGAGTTCTGGAACGCTGCTGCCTGCAGTATTCGCGCGATTTCTCCTCGGTCAGTGTGTGACTCTCGGAATTATTGGCACGTTCTTCCCTGAATTATTTGGCACGGCGATAGCCGTCAGACACTCTCACCTTGGGATCCTCGGTCGAGCAGGAGGCGGGACGTATCTCGGGCCTCTCACTGTGTCGAGATCCGCCAACCCGGCATCCTCAGAGCCTCCGAACAACTCCTCGGCCCGGCGACTGCTCAGAAAACCACTGATCAACTGCCACAGTTCATCCGCGAACGCCGGGGCGCCTGGAC
>NZ_JBEOXI010000574.1:0-2320 GCF_040296465.1 Streptomyces sp. NPDC002130 | reverse complement strand
GATGACTCGGCATTCGTGGCCAGCGCGCAAGCCACCGTGGCGAAGTACGTCGAACTCGCCGGTACATCGGCCGACCCTCAAGCGTACGCCCGCCGAGTCACAGAGATGTTCGGTCCGATGGTGCTTCCCTTCGTTGTCGGCAGCACCGCGTCGTTCGACTACACAGGCTTTAACGGTCGCGCGCTCGCCGACAACGTCATGGACAATATGTTGTCTCTGCTGACCAACTCTCCGCTGGGCACCGGCATCAAGCCCGATCGCACCCAGATCTTGGCGGACTTCCCCTTCTTTTCGCTCCCAATGCCCAGCCAGTAGTAGATACGGATCCACTCACGTCGGTGTACCGCATGGCTATTCGCAGGTGATTCGGAGGTGCAAAAGCCCGTTGGGGTCCCTTCACGTCTCGCCGACGAGGGGATGCCGACTGCCGTTGCGCCGCTGACGGATCAGCGGCAACCCGCACGGATTCGAAATGCTTGTCGATCCGCGCCATTCTTGATGTTACGTGTGGGGCCAGATACGTATTCAGCCGCAAAATGGAGAGTCCGTCGTTCAGGGAAATGGATCACATCTGTAAGGATCGGCGGCTTCGAGAGGAGGGCTTGGCTTCGAGAGAGTTGGCCAGCCTCCGAGACCGTGACCCACCCCAAAGAAGTTTCCCGGGTTCGGTGAAAAACTGCTGGGCATGTATTGGCAACGACGAACCGGACACGTTGCCGGTGACGGCGTTGCTAGAAGTAGCGCTTGAGATCCTGTAGTCGGTCGAAAATGGCTGGTGGGTAGTTGCCGTGTGGTTGGCCACACTGGTTGCATACCGCAAGGGTCAGGCCATCGGAGGTGTCAAGATCTGTGTAAGGGAAAACGCTGTAGAGAAGTACGTGCTTGACAAGTGCTGCGTAAAAATCCTTGTTTATAGGATCGATATCGGAGCTCGCAATCTTGACGAATGCTTGCTTCGCGATCTCTAAAACGCCGAGTATTTCCCTGACGCCATCCTGCTGGAGAAGCCGTTCCGAGTCGTGGAGGTCGATATTCATGCTTTCAATGTCATCAATGAACTGCCGAATAGCTCGACGTCCATGTAACTGCTCAGAGCTCAACTCTTGGGTACTAATTTTCTGGTAGTTGAACTGCTTAATATTTTCGTCCATGAATGCATAGAGTTGATGTAAGTGTGTCGCGACACGTTGCCTTACCTCTTTTTCGGCATCGGCGTCCACCTGTTTTTGCGTAAGTGCGTTGGCGCGCAATTGCGCAGTCAAAGCAAGGAATAACAGAATGATTCCTGCCAATCCTGTAATGGGATTCGAAATTCCACCGATCGTGTCGCCAACCGTTCCGTATTCCTTCAAGTATTCGAAAGGAAGTACTGGGAGGAGTGACAGGGGGACGACGATCGCAAGTAGTGCTCCGATCGTCACGACGACGACGGTCGTCCGCCAGTTTCGTTGGTGGTTATTCATTAGTTCCGTCCAGTCTAGATGGATGTCGTTTTTACGGCTGCACAGACTCCCAAATCGGGTTGGAAGAGTCGAGTTAGCCGAGAGTGTCCCAATCTGGGCTGACAAAGATTATTGCGCTAAGCATCGAGGAAAATCCGCGGGCGGCACGTATTCTTTACATGGCGGTCGGGATTTTTCTGGTCATTTCGAACCTGGAGTTTGAGATAATGCGATGAAATCGCTCGTTGAGATCGACTCGCACAGAGGTATGCTTTGGTTCACCGTTATCGCCCCTGCAAACGTAATTATATACTGTAGAGCCTAGATGGCTCGCCGTTTCTTCGACACAGTCGAGCCCGCTGAGGCTGGCGGCGGCCGTACGGCAATCGTTCAGGCAAGTAGACAAATTCGCAGTCAAGGTGAATCGGTAGAAGGAAGTTGCCCCATGGCTTGACGGGCCATATCGGTCCCCTTCTTCTCGATCTGTGTTCAAGGCAATGCGGAGCTCGTTCACGCCTCCCCGTGAGTAACTATGCACGCTGTGAGGGTCTCGATCGAATTGGTGCGCTTCGGTTTCGGTCGAACTCGGGTGCCGCGCGGTTGCTGTCTTTGCAGACTCGCTCGTCTCCATACCTACGCCGCACCCTGACGGCTGTGGTCACCTATACTTGCAACGCTGGGGCTGGATCGCGCATCAGCAGTACCCCCTTATGCCGGGATGTTCAGAATCAATCAAAGCGTCAGATCCACGTGGCGGCATGTTTTTTACGTCACGCACTCGGTCAGCGTTTCAGCTGCGACGGTAGCTGGGCATCGAATCGGTCGTCATCGAAACCCGCTGAGCGCGAAGGCTCCCACCGGGAACCACGCGAAGGCTC
>NZ_JBEOXI010000573.1:0-2327 GCF_040296465.1 Streptomyces sp. NPDC002130 | reverse complement strand
GCCCCGCATAGATTGTGTGCGGGGCCTTCGTGCTTCTTTGGATTACCTGCCTATCGGCCGGCATGTTGGCGGTCGCGCCCCTGTGACTTGTTCGTCTTCCCCTTCCGTGCGACTGGCGGCTTGACCGGTCCGGTTCGGACCGCATCGCGGGCGGGGCGTCCCTGCGCAGTGTCGGCGGACATTCGAGCTGCGATCGCTTCGGAGTCGACGCCGGCCGCGTGCATGCTGTTCGCGAACGTGGTCCGCCGGTCCGCGGAGTCGTACTTCTCGACAGCTTCGCCACGTTCATCGTCACCTTGAGCGCGGTTGCCTTCCTCGACTGCCGTCGACGTTTCGGGCTGTGACCGCTGCCAGTCCCCGACAAGCTCTTTCTCTGCGTCGCTCCGTTCGTCCTTCCCCGCCTCCGGGCCGTACGTCTGCTCCCAGACGGCGAACCACTCTGGAGTGTTCTCCCGCGCCCACGTCTTCGCTTCTTCGAGCTCGACCGCCGCGCGTTCTGCTTTATGGTCGGCGCTCTCGGCCGCGGTCATCGCAGCACCAGCTTCGACGCGATCCTGAGCGGCCTGCTTCTGCTCCGTACCTGCGACGTCCTTGTACGCGCGGCCGTACGCGAGGAACTCCCGTGCCGCCTGATCGTTGTCGACGTCGAAGCCGTATCGCTGGTGGACTTCGGAACGGATCTTGTGCGCAGCCTGGGCTGCGATCTCCGATTCAGGGCTCCACGCCTTTGCCTGCAAGTAGGCGTCGGTGATCGCCTCCGGCTTCGCCTGATCCCACCACTGCTTCTCCGAGACTCCTCGCAGCTGCGTCTCGGCGGCCGTCCGTTCGACCTTGAGACGTTCGGCGTACTCACGGGTTGCCTGTTCGCTGCGATGCTGTGCATCGCGCATCCGCTGTTCGCGGGAGCGTGCCATCTGCTCGGCGAGTCGGCTCATCACCTGCATCGCCACGCGCATCGCCATGCCCACTTCGCGGCTGATCGTGCCTACTTCGTCATCGGACATCTGCTCTCACCTTTCGTCGAACCGGTCCGCCGGGTGCGGGCCGAAAGAGCGGTTTCGCGGAGGTCACGCCTCGCGCTGATCAGGGAACAGTGCGTCCGGAGCCTTGTCGGTAGGCAGCGGCTTCACGGAACCTTTGTGGCCCCGCTCGGCCGAGCACGCCTTGAAGGGGCCATCGCCCGCGAACAGCTTTTCCATGTGGTGATCGGCGTGACCGCGCCACCACACACTCATGCCGGTCTTCGCATCCAGGCGCAGGTACTCCCACGCCCGCCAGAGAGCTTCAACGCGGTTGACCGCTTCCTCGTGCTTCCACCACTGCGGGCACCACACACGCGAAGGGGTGTCCATCACCTGACGGCGGTACGTCGGAGCGAGCCAGTCCCGCAGGAACTCCTCCGCCGAGCCGAACACCATCTGCGGTTCCGGCTCAGGTTCGACTTCCTCCGGGACCTTGAGCGCCGCCGCGAGCTGCGCGACGAGGCGCGCTTGTGCAGCTTCTTGGAGTTGGGTGTGCAGTTCGGGAGTGAGCATCTCCTCGAACTTCGCCGCCGCGATCGCATCCGCTTCCTGGCTGATCCGTTTGTCCATCGCCCGCGCCACGAACGCTTCCATCTGCGCACTGAGCGCACTGGCAGGTTCGGCCGGCGCAGCGATGCCAGGATCAACAGCCGGCGCGGGGTCGTCGATCGGTACCTCGTCGATCGGTACCTCGTCGTAGGCGCCTTCCGGTGGCGGCTCGAAGTCGTCGGCGAATCCGGGGAAGTCGAAATCGGTGCTCATGCGACCAGCTCCACTGCGTCGACGGCGCCGACCTTGGTGACGGCCTTCGCCAGGGTCTTCTCCGGTTCGGGATCGTGAACCTTGATCGAGGCCACGACAGCGTCCTTGTTCGGTCCCTCCCACCAGGGCACCGTCTTCACCAGCGTCGGCGAGTTACCCGAGGAACGTACGACCGCGCGGCCGCGGGGTAGCGCTTCGAGTTCGGCTTCGGTGAGGGTGCGTTCCTTGCTGCGATGCTTGGACACGCTGCGACCGTTGCCGCTGTTGGAGACGGAGCCGGTGATTTCCCAGTGCTCACCGATCGCGGTGGACATGTCCTTGAGGAAGTTGCCGTCGTCGACTGCGACGCCGCCGCCGTAGACGCGCACGTTCGAGGCGGACCACAGTTTGCTCATGCCCTTCGCGCCCCACACGTCCTCGCCCTGTGACCAGGACTGCAAGATCGCCATGATCAGGATGCCGCGTGAGCCGTAGTGGCTGTAGGATACCCCGGGCACCGGACCAGATGCGGTACGGGACGCTGTCGCCGGGAGAGCCCGCGAT
>NZ_JBEOXI010000572.1:0-2335 GCF_040296465.1 Streptomyces sp. NPDC002130 | reverse complement strand
CTGCTGTTGTGCAACCCTTCTCGGCACTACAGTGGCGCCGATTCCTCGACGCACGAGTTCCCACGTGGTCACAGGATGGACGCAGTCCACGACTACGTTTTCGCGGCCATCGGACTACCGATTGCCGCGAGCGTCATGTTCGCCGGAGTCGCCTCGGCTGATCCGCCCCATCCTTTCGGTGGCGCCGCCGTCACCATCGGGTGTCCGAATCAGGGGTCGCTGGCCTCGCTGACCGGACTCACCGGCCAGTCCGGACCAGAGTCCAATCCGCCCATCGCCAAGGGTGACATCCGCTTCGATTCGTTCCCGGCGGCTGCGCCCATCCCGGCGGCGGGTCAGGTGACCGTTGCGTGGGTCAACACCGACACGGGCAAGTCCGGAATCGTCGACCTGGTCGGTACTTACCCGTACTTGTCCGCGACGGTGAACACCGGCGTCGGCAATGTCGTTGCGACGGCATTCGGTTCGATCAACTGGGGCAGTAGTCCCATCTGCCAGTCGAATCCGACGATCGGCAGGTTCATAGCCTGATCCTCACAGCCTGATCTATACAGCGTGAACGGGCACAGGGTTGGCGGTATCGCGTGATTATCTGTCATCTCGGAGATACCGCTGTGTCCGCGTCATCCCATATTCTGAAACATGTTATTTGAAAGCATATTTCAGGGATGGAAAAGGTGGCGACGTGAATGGGTCGAGCGCGCGTCAGTTGATGAGCCAGATGCTCGTCGAGAAACGAAACAGTCTTGCGCCCGAAAAGGTCGGCATGCGCTGCGAGGGTGCTCGCCGAATGCACGGCCTCAGTCGGCGCGATGTCGCGCAGATTGCCGACATCAGTTTCAATCACTATCAGCGGCTGGAACAGGGTACGTCCGTTGGTGTTTCGGCTCCGGTCATCGTGAGGATCTGCGACGCCTTGTTGATGGAAGACGACGAAAAGGCGCGCATGCTGGCGTTGCACCAGGCATGGGCGCGCCCTCGTCGACCTCGGTCCGGATCTCAGGCTGCCGGTGAAATCTCCGGTAGGCAGCGGGCCAGTTCGTCCGGCGTGTAGAAGAAACTCCCGGAGTTCACCGGAGCGCACGGGGCAGCAAACGCTGTCTCGCGCTCGTTGTAGAGCATTCGGACCAGGCGCTTACCGTCCGGTCCGCCGAACACGTCCCACTGCACGTTGGCGGCCATCGGGCTGACCTGCGCTCCGCGCCAGGGGTTGTTCGCATAGGTGTACAGGTCACCCTCGGCCTGTGAGACGGTGCTTCCCGGCAGTTTCAAGAGCGCGGCGAAGGGGATGATCGTTTCTGCGTGGGCAAACCGGAAGTCCGCTCCCGGTACGGCGGCGGCCCCGGTGTGTTCTTGTAAGCCGCGCAGGAACTCGTCGCGCAAGACGGTTGCCATCCGGTAGGTGACGTCTTCACCGGTGAAGCCCGGGCCCTTGGCGTAGAAGTCCTCGGCATCGTTCGTGTACGCGAGCCACTGCGCGTCCGCAGGTTCGATGAACCGCTCGAAATTCCACTTGCCTTCTTCGGCCATGCCCGGAGTGATGATGTACGTGTTGTACAGCATGTACGCGGCGTCGACCTCGTTGTCGATCGTGCTGGAACCCTTGCCGCGGTCGACGAGTGAGAACTCGCCCGCGCTCAGGCGGTTGACGAAGTCCTCGGAGTAGAGCTTGATCATCATGTGCCGCGAGACCTCGCGGGTGCGGGGAAGATCGGCAATCTGATCGTCGACGGCCTTCAATCGCGGATCGGAATCCTCGTAGTCCTTGTAGTCGGCGTTTGCATCCGAGTCGTGGAAGTAGAGAAGGTCGGCATCCGTGGTCACCGGCGCAACATCGCCGGCGACGGCCGGAAACGCACCGGTCAGCCCTTGCGCGAAGTTCTCGGCGCTGTCCACGGCACGGTCCACACCCGACGAGGTCAACGTGATGGTTCCCTGTTGCGCAGCGATGGCGTCGAACAGTTGGGGGAGGCGCTCGGTGACCCGTGCTCCGAGTTGCCGATGTTCGGTGACTCCGAGTCCGCTGAGGTTGCCGTATCCCAGCTTCTTGTTCGCGGCCATGAGATCGCGAAGCGCCGGTCCGAATTCCTTGCCGACGGAAGTCAATGCGTTCTCGGCTTCGGCGAGTTCCCACAGCTGCAGGCTCAGGTCGTCGTACTTCAGGCTCGACAGTGCCCGGGAGCCGTGGCGCGCAACGCTTTCCGTGTACACGGGCGAGTATCCCGTCGGTGGTGCTTGATAGTCGGCGATACGCTGGCCGGGTGAGTACGGCGTCTTGGACGTGAAGCCGCCGTCGGTCGACGCCGGGGTCTCAGCCGAGCCGGAACTCGACGCG
>NZ_JBEOXI010000571.1:0-2338 GCF_040296465.1 Streptomyces sp. NPDC002130 | reverse complement strand
CTCATGTCAGGCCCGAGGAACACCCCACCGTCATCTCCGTAAACAGCACTCGAAGCACATTTTTCAATCAGCAGCCAGGGCGTCCCGAAGCGCTGGGCGGCCACTCGTTTCGAGCCACATAAGGCAGGACACCATCAGCCACACCCAGCACTTCCGGACCATCCAACAACTTACGGAGGACACCATGACCGCAGCAGCATTCACCTTCACTCCCGATGCAGACTTCGTCGACCGCGCACTCGACGCCGAGCTCCGCTGCGACAGCGAATCCGTCGACCGCAAACTCCGCACCATGCTCGCCGCCCTCGACGATTCCCTCGCCGGAATCAGTGATGCACGCGAAGACTCAGGATCTCCCGAACACGGCATGAAGCCGACCCCGATGACCGGCACCCGACGGCCGAGCGCACCGGTGCTCAGGTGGCGGGCGAGGTCAACAACCATTCCGCTGCCCGTGCCGCCACCAACACCGAAGGCAACAAGAACCAGGCATGGCAGGCCGGTCTGGTCGATGCTGTCGGCAAATGCTTCCAGTTCGCTGTGGAGTGGGCGCTCGCCGTCGTAATACGCACGGCCATAGATCGCCTTCGCCAAGGAGCGGGACACATGCTCGTCGGAGGACGGGACCTCCAGTTGGCCGACGTAGTTCTTCTCGGTGGTCGGAGTCGTGGTGGCATCCAGCCACGACGCGAATCCGCTCTCGCCCTGGCCCTTCCAGCTGAACCGCGGGAACTCCCTGCCGAGGAACTCGGGAAAGCGAGCCATGCTCTGCTCGAGATCCGCGGCGTCAGGGATGTCCAGGGCCACAGTGCGAATCTGCGCGCGGTCCCGGGGAATCCCACGATCATCAAGGCGTGCGTAGAACGAGTCCGCGTACTGGCGCATCTGACGCATGTCGCCCTCGCCGATATCGATCGCCAACGCAGTGAAACGAGCGCGCGGATCGTCGAGCATGTCCTCGATCTCACCGGTCCGCAAGAGCGCATCGATGAGCTGGGCGCCGGCCTTACCGAGGCCGACAACATTGATACAGTGCGGCGCCTGTTTTCCGCTTGCACTGTGGTACATGGATAGTGCCATGGTGATAGTTCAGCCCTTCTAGCTAGCTCAGGTATCCAAGGTCCTTGAGGATGGTTGCGGCGACCGTGGGGCGCTCGTCCGCAACCAACGTTCGGTACTTGTCGATGAATTTGTTGGCCTCGCGCGGGATTGCCCCCTGGTTAACCAGGTCAACACCTTTTTCCAAGTTGTAGCGGTGTAGTTCTGCGGTCCAGAGCCGGTGTTTGACGTAGATCCGCTCGTCGTCGGCTCCGCTGACGGTCACGGTTGCCCCACCCGGAAGGGTGTCGACCGCCGCGCCGTCCCGATACTTCTCGACGGCCTGATCCCAGTCCAGACCTGCTGGCTCCGTAGTCATCTCGGCCCCCGCGTGCTCGATGTCGGTTCCGGTGCTCACTTGGACAGCTCGAGTTGTTCAACCTCACCACGGATTGCCAAGTGCGGGACAACAACCCAGCACGCGCAGCCCAACAGGCATTCGCCACCGACTCCCTCGAATCGGGTTGAGGGCTCGCAGAGCAGCACACCGAGATCGAGCAGCCATGCGTGACGCATGAGCTTGGACTCCCAATCCAGCGCGTCGTAGGCCTCCCGCGCGGGCACGAACCAGCTCATGTCGAGCTTGCTCAGCCGCGGGATGAAGGCCGCGACCGTGGTGTCGCCCGAACCTGCGAAGGCCAGCGTGTTGGGTCCGACGACGGGATCGAGGGATTCAGACAACGACGCTGCGACTGCGCTGGCCGAGTCCGCACCGAAAGCGCGAACCTCGACGAATTCGACTGTTGCCGAGTCGGTTACCTCGCCGACCAGCGGAGTGCCGGCCGGACCAATACCCACTGCGAGCAAGTTGATCCAGCTGTCGGTCTGATCACCACGGGTGGCCGGATGCCACGCGTCGGCCGGGACATTCATCCAGTTGAGTGCCTTGATCGACTCGTACAGGTGATCACCTCCGTCACGCAGAACAAACTGCGCGATACCGGTGTCGATGGCCTTGTGCGCGGCGTCAAGGTCGCCGACCGCGTCGTACACCGCGTTCTGTGGCACACCGAAGAATCCTGCAGTGAAGGGGTTCTTGTAGAGGTCACCCCAGACGGTCATGACGCCCTTGTTCTTGTCGGCGTCCACCATGCAGTCGAGCTCATTGATGGCGATGAACGCGCGGCCGTCCTTGAGTTCGTCGGGGTCGGCGTCGGCGGGCAGCACGCACATGCCGGCAACCAGCGCGCGACGGCCCAACCGGATGTTGCACCGTCACGGCACTCCGGCCGGGTTCTCA
>NZ_JBEOXI010000570.1:0-2355 GCF_040296465.1 Streptomyces sp. NPDC002130 | reverse complement strand
CCGGGACCAGGTGGGAGACATCGCCGCCCCAGGTCGCGACCTCCTTGACCAGGGGCATCGGCATCACGCGCGTAGTCGACTGCACTCTCGTCGTTCCAGGAATAGGGAAGTACGTCGATTCCCGCGTCGGCCGCAACGCTCAGCGCCGTCGTGAACGAGAGGACGTCGATCACGACGGCGGTATCGACTCCCGCAGCGATCGCCTCGGCGCCACGCAGGCCCCAGTCGAATCGAAGTCCGTACTCGAGTTGGCGGTGCTCCTGATTCATGCAGGCCAGTCTCTCAGAAAGTAAGCAGCTTCTCCGGCACGCGTAAATCCTCGTGCTCGTACAACGCTCGCACGGCCACGGGATCGTCAGTGGCGCAGACGTCGGCGATGTCGTCGAGCAGTACGTCGTACTCCGCACCGGTTTTTCCGTCGTAGGCGTCGGTCATGCGGCCCCACTCGTCCCATGGCAGGGTTTCGACTTTGTTCATCGCGGCAAGGTCTTTCACGGCGTTGCCGCGGATCTCGGCGGCTCCCCAGTTCTGGGTTCCGTACACCCCGAACTGGGAGGCGTCGATCTCGCCGCGTCGATACGCCAACCACGCCTCGCCGCCACTGAGGAATTCTCCCGGCCGTAGATCGTGGGCGTGAGGAAGCACGTTCTGTCCGAGGATCTCCGAGTCGATGCGGATCCAGCGCTTGCCGGCGTCGTCCCAGTACTCGGTGATCCAGTGGTCGACGCCCTGTCCCGATTGAAAGTAGGTGGCAAAACCACAGCGGACCCGCGCGGCAAAACCGCGATAGCGCAGAAACGCACAACTCAAAACGGCAAAGTGCCGACAGGTTCCGACGACCCTCTTGTCGGGCTCTCGGGCGGAGGTCACCGGTGCCGGATCGAGCGAGAGCAGCCTTTCGAGCAGAACACTTGCCGGCCGGATCTGGTTTTCGTCGAATCGGTCGGTGGTCAGATTCAGCGACTGCGCATCGGCGGGTTGAACGACCAGGTACGGGACCACCCGGCAAATGTCCACGGGATCGGCGGAGAGCGGCTCGATGGCGAGCAGATCCACCCCGTCGACGCGGGTGAACGGTCCTGCTGATGTGTAGTCGAGAACCGCCGTCATGAGCGGAGACTAACAAACACTGCGGACACAACCACTCCACTATGGTTAGGGTCCCATAACCATGAAACCCGAGGTTGCCGTGAACCCTATGTTGAGCCGCCGTGCCATGCTGTCCGTCACCTTCGCAACAGCAGCCGGTTTCGCCCTTGCTGCCTGCGGCGACAGTGCGAAAGACGAATCCACTCCCGGCACCGAAGGTGCTCACGCCGAGGTCAACGCCTTCCCGGTGACGATCGACCACAAGTTCGGCTCCACCACCATCGAGCAGGCACCCAGCCGCATCGCAGCGGTCGGTATCGGCGACGCGGACGTACTGCTCTCCCTCGGGCTGACACCTGTCCTGGTCCCGGTGTGGAAGGGATCGACCGACGACGGAATCGGCGTCTGGGCCGACTCGGCAGTTCAAGGCGCCGAGCCGACGCCGTTGGCCAACGCCACCACCGATTTCGACATCGAAACGATCGTGGCCGCAGCGCCTGACCTGATCATCGCCGTCAACAATGCGATCGACGAGGATCTGTACAAGCAGCTCAGCGCCATCGCGCCGACGGTGCTTCACGCGGCCGATCAGACGGATTGGGTTCTGCCCTGGCAGGAGGTCACGACCCGCATCGGTACCGCTGTGGGTGTTCCCGCGCAGGCACGGCAGGAGGTCCAGCAAGTGGAGGACCTCATCGTTCGTACCCGCGCGGAGAACCCCCAGTTCGAGGGCAAGACAGCAGCTCTCGTCATTCGCTGGAGTGACGGGAATCTTCGAGCGTTCAGCCCCGAGGCAGCGCGCGCTCAGCTGCTCACGCAACTGGGGTTCACGGCGCCTGCCGCACTGAAGGATCGGTTCGCGGGCAAACTGAACTACGAGATCTCCGCCGAGAACTACGACCTCCTCGAGTGCGACTACCTGCTATTCGACAACTACGAGAAGGCTCGTCCCGAGATGGAGACGCAGCCGGCGTTCACCAATCTGAACGTGGTCAAGACCGGCGGCCTGATCAGCTTGGACCCCATCGTCAGTGACGCGGTGTCCATGCCCAATCCGCTCACCATTCCGTTCGTGCTGGAAGATTTCGTAGCAAAGATCAATCAGACGATCGCGGGTCGATAACCTTCGTTCGACCGGACCACACCCACAACACCACAGCCGACACGGCCACGCAGACCGCAACGATCACCCATGGTGACGCCGGCGCTGCGTGGCCGTTGTCGACGAGGTCGTATACGAATCCGACTCCCACGGTTCCCAGGAGT